>NZ_JARHYI010000007.1 GCF_029258575.1 Brachyspira sp.
TTGAAGCATAAGGATTAAAAATATAAAACCTAATATATATTTTAAGTATTAGGTAATGATATGAGGATTTTAATATGCCTAAACTTATAAAAAAAATTAATAATGATAAATTAGAAATATTTTTAGATGATATTTTAATATTTGAACATTCTAAGGATACCCCTTCTATATTTGTTGGTGATGGCAGAGAAGATATATTAATGTATAGAGGAAATTTCAGAATAACAAATTTAGAAGATTCTAAAATACCTTTAAAATTATTCAAAGAAACAGATAATGATATAGAATTTTACTATGGAGAAGATTCTGTAACTTTAAGTTTCAGTGAAGAAGAAAATAAATGTGCTTTAAAATTAAAATCTAAAAAAGAATATTCAAGATTTTGGATAAGAATAAAAGCAGATAAAGATGAGCATATATATGGGCTTGGAGAACAGATGAGTCATTTCAATTTACGAGGAAAATTATTTCCTATATGGTCATCTGAACCTGGGGTTGGAAGAAATAAAAATACTTATATTACTTGGATGTCTGATTCTACAGGTATGGCAGGAGGTGATTATTGGACTACTAATTATCCTCAGCCTTCATATATGTCTAGTAAAAAATACTCTTTATTCTCTGACAGTTATGCTTATAGTGAATTTGATTTTAGAAATGAAAATTTTACAGAGATAAGTGTTTGGAAAGTACCCGAACAAATTATTTTATGGAAAGAAGATAGTTTTTATAAATTAATGGAATCTTTTACTGAGTATTTTGGCAGACAGCCTAATATACCTGACTGGGTTAATGATGGCATTATAGTTGGAATACAGGGCGGTTGGGATAAAATTAAAAGAGTGCTTAATGATCTAAAGTCTTATGGTGTTAATGTATCAGGAATTTGGATTCAGGACTGGGAAGGAATAAGAATGACTAGTTTCGGACAAAGACTTATGTGGAATTGGGCTCATGATCCAAATAGATACCCTGATTTTAAAGAGAATGTTAAAAAACTTAAAGAAGAAGGAATACGTTTTTTAGCTTATTCAAATTGTTATTTAGCTGTTGATGGAAATTTATTTAAAGAAGCTAAAGATTTAGGTTATTTGTCTAAAAATGATAAAGGTGAAATATATGAAGTTGATTTTGGTGAATTCTATTGTGGAATACCTGATTTTACTAGAGATGAGGTATGCAAATGGTTTGCTAAAAGAATACTTGTAGAAGAAATGATTGATTATGGTATAGAAGGGTGGATGGCTGATTTTGGAGAGTATTTACCTATAGATGTAAAATTATCTGAATCAGTTGCTATGCAAAAGCATAATGAATGGCCTATATTATGGGCTAAGGTTAATGATATAGCTTTGGATATGGCAGGTAAAAAAGGAGATATATTTATCTTTATGAGAGCTTCAGGAAGCCGTGCTCAAAGATATGCACCTGTATTATGGGCTGGAGATCAGAGTGTAGATTTCAGTAAAGATGATGGATTAGCTACTGTAATACCTGCAGCTTTATCTTCTGCTGTAAGCGGTTTTTCTTATCATCATAGCGATATTGGAGGATATACTTCTTTATACGGAAATGTTAGAACTCCTGAATTGAATGACAGATGGATAGAATTTGCTGCATTTACTTCTGCTATGCGTTCTCATGAAACTAACAGACCTAATGATAATGTGCAGTTATATGATTGTCCTACTACTATGGTTCTTCTTTCAAAAATGGTAAGAATATTCAAAGCATTAAAAGAATACAGAATTCATTTTATGAAAGATGCAAAAGAAAGAGGAATATCTTTGATTAGACCTTTATTTTTTGAATATGAAAATGATAAAGAGGCGTATTCTGTAGATTATGAATATATGTTGGGAAGCGATATATTAGTTGCTCCTGTATGGAAAGAAAAAACTGATATTTGGGATGTTTATCTTCCTAAAGATAAATGGATACATTTATGGACAGATAAAGAATATGAAGGCGGACAAACTGTAACTGTAGGAAGTAAAGTTGGAAATATTCCTGTATTTATTAGAAAAACTTCAAAGTATTTAGATTTATTTAAAAGTTTAAAATCTTTATGATTTTATAATTTAAGGAGAATTGATTATGGCTGTAAGTGAAGCTATAGAAAGATTAAGAGATTATATTGATAGTAATGATATAGATGCTGTTATATTAAACAGAAGAAGTTCATTTGCTTGGTTCTCTCAATGTGAAAATTCTATGAATTTTTATACTGATTTTGGTTTGGGATATATTTATGTTGATAAGAATGATGCATTTTACTATACCTCAAATAATGAGGCTCCTAGAATAGAGAGGGAAATTTTTAAAGGAAGTATAGCTGTTAAATCTTTTTCTTGGGTTGATGGTCCTGCAAAAAATGTTTCTAAACTTATTAAAGGGAAAAAAGTTAATGCTGACTTTAGTTTTAATGGAGTTAACGAAGATTTTGCTAATATAAAAAAACTTAGGTATAGTTTATTTGATGATCAAATAAATACTGCTATAGAATTAGGAAAAACTTCAGCCTCTATATTAGAAAAAACAATGAAAAATATAAAACCAGGCTTAACTGAGTATCAAATAGAAGCAGAAATAAGATATGCTTTTGGCAAAGAAAATATAGAACTTCCTGTACTTCTTATAGCATGTGATGACAATTTAAATGTATACAGACATCCTTTAGCAACATTTAAAATAGCTAATGAAAGATTTATAGCTGTTTTATGTCCTAGATATAAAGGTGTGGTTATTGCATTATCAAGAATTGTTTATTTTAGAAAGAGGACAGAGGAAGAAAAGAAAAGAGATGAAACAATATGTAAAATAAATAACCTTTTGATGAATGAAACAAATATAGGTATGAACTCTAAAGCTTTATGGGATTTTATGGTAAAGACTTATAAAGAAGAAAATGTTGAAACAGAATATCTAAATCATCATCAAGGCGGTGCTATAGGATTTGAATCAAGAGAATGGGTATTAAGACCTGCTTTGGAAGAAACTATTTATAAAAATCAAATGATAGCTTATAACCCAACTTTGATAGGAACTAAAGCTGAAGAAACTCTTTTAATATTAGAGAATTCAAAAGAAATACTTACTATAGGAAAAGATTTTCCTACTTTAACTCACTTGGGTATGACTTCAACTTTACCTTTGGAAAAATAAATAAAAATAAAATTAAGGAGTAAAATTATGTTATTTTTCTTAGACAGTGCAAAATTAGATGAAATTAAAAAGGCTTATGAATTATTCAGAATCGATGGAATTACTACAAATCCAAGACATATACAAGCCAGCGGTCAGCCATTTTATAAAGTAATAGAAGATATTGCTAAATGGGCTTCTGATACAGGTTTTAAGGATTATAAAGATTTTCCTATTTCTGTAGAAGTAAATCCTCATCTTAATGATGCTAAAGAAATGGTTGCTATGGCTAAAGATATAGCTTCTATTTCAAAAAATTTCGTTATTAAATTGCCTTGCATAGAAGCAGGAATACAAAGTGCTCATGAATTAGAAGAAAATGGAATAAGAACTAATTTAACATTAGTATTTTCAATATCTCAGGCTTTATATGCAGCCCATGCTAAATCTTTATTTGTATCACCTTTTGTAGGTTGGAAAGAATCATCAGGAGAAGATACTAGAGAATATATAGAAGGTATTATAAATGCTTATAAAGCCATAAATGCTAATACTAAAGTTTTGGTTGCTGCTTTAAGAAGCGGGTCACAGATAGCACATGCTTTCAAAAATGGGGCTGATGCTGTTACTTGCGGTCTTTCTGTATATCAGGAAGCTATGCTACATCCTTTTACATATAAAGGATTGGGTATATTCACAAATGCTTGGGATAATACCAATACTAACAGATAATAATTAAATTAAAAGGAGTTCAGTATGAAAAAGTTATTTGTATTAATATTTATATTATCTATGATTAATTTTAATGCTTGTAGTAAATTAGGGGAGTCCAGATCGGGTGTAGTAAGATCTTCAGGACCTGATAATTTAGATTATATGCAGGCTCCTAGCAATGCCGAATTTATTTTGGTTACTTCACATGACCATAATACTGACGGTTATAATCATCAAGCTTCTTTATTATTTAAAACTATAGTTGAAAATAAATCTAATGGCAGAGTTGGAGTAAAGATTTATCCAAACGGTCAATTGGCAGGAAGCGGTAAAGAAGGTATTGATGCTTTAATGACCGGAAATATAGATATATTTAAAGCTACAGATGATTTAGCATCATATTGGACTCCTGCCAATGCCTTTGGTTTACCTTATTTATTTCCTAATGACAGAGTTGCTGAAGCTGTATTATCTGATCCTGAAATAGTTAATACAGCAAGAGAATCTATAGCTGAAAAATATCCTCAGTTAAAATTAGTTATGATAGCAGCAAGTGGCGGATGGAGAGATTTTGCTACTACTCAAAAAAAACAAGTAAAAGTACCAAATGATATTAGGGGATTAAAAATAAGAACTGTTCCTTCTCAAGTACAGCAGGAATTAGTTACTATTTTAGGAGGTTCTCCTACAGCTATGCCTTATTCTGAAATATATACATCTCTTTCCACAGGAGTTGTTGATGGTGTGAAATTAAGTATAGTTGATATTGTTAATGCTAAACTTCATGAAACTTTAAAATATATAATATTGGATAATCATGCCTATCTTTCTGCATTTTGGTTCATTAATAATGATAAACTTAATTCTATGCCTGAAGACTTGAGAATAATTGTTTTAGATGCATTTGAAGATATGAGAAATTATTTGAATTCTTATCCTAAACATCAGCAAATACAGGCATATACTGATTTCAAAGCTAGAGGAGGTGTAGTATATAACCCTTCACAAGAAGAGCTTAATATGTTTATAGAACAGAGTAAGCCTGTTAAAGATTGGTTAGTATCACAGTATGGTGACGATGTATCTCCTTGGATAACTAAATTGGAAGAAAAAGTAGCTGAACATTCAAAAAAAATTGAAGCTATAAATAGGCAAGCTGAAAGATAAATTATAATAATATATCCTATTTTAAGATATCTTACAATATTATTTTGTAAGATATCTTTTTTTATTAAAAAAATATTTATTTACAAGTATATTATAATATTTTGATTCATATTCAGGGGAATTTATGGAATCAAAATATGAAGAAATTTATAATAACTTACTTGATAAAATAAAATCAGGATATTTTCAGAAAAGAACTATACTTCCAAGTGTGAGAAGATAATTTATTTAATACTATTTCTTTATAGTAAATTTGCAATTCGGATAATTACTGCATCCATAAAATTCTCTGTATTTTCCTTTTCTTAAAATTAATTTTCCACTGCATCTTGGACATATATTATTTTTTATTTTCTGCTTTGTATTATCAATATTTTTTATATGCTCTGAATTAGAAATATGTTTATTATTTGAAATTAATTTTTCATAAATATAATTCATATCATCTTCAGTATAATTACTTCCATCATTAAAGTTATTAAGATAATTTTTTAAATCGCATAAATTAATTACGTTATTTATATTTATTTTATCAGCATTATTTTGAGTGAATACAATTAATGAATTTATATTATATTTATTTTCTAATATATTTTTTAAATGAAATATATGTGATTTATTTTGTTTTATAGGATTATAAAAATAATTCTTTTTTCCTTTCCATAAACATTGAGTCCATTTGTCCTGATTTGCACTTCCAAATATAAGTCCGCTGTAGTTTTTAGTTTCTATACAGAATATACCATTTGATCTTATTTCTATATGATCTATCTGGTGACTATTACCACCATTATCAATTATCAGTAAATTATTTATTTGTCTATGTTCAGTTTTATCAAAGAATATCGGATTTAAAGCATTATCTACTTTCATTTCTCCAATTCTACCTTTAATTGAATTAATATCTATGATGCTTCCAATAATTTTTTTTAATAATCCCATAACTTTAGCCTTCTAATAAACTATTAAAGTATAATCATTATAAACTTATGAATATATTAATCAATAATCAAAAATATAAAAAATATAATCATATAATTTATAATTGATAATAGGAAATGAAGTTTCAAAATATTATAATGAATTTGTAAAGATATCAGGTATATAGGTAGTAAGTAAAGAGGTAATAAAGGACTCAGTAAAAGATAATCAAACATTTATTCAAAGATTAATGTCAAATATAGGAAAAATATTTTCGCTTCTTATACAAGTCATTATATGCAGGATGGGGGTATACTAGAGTTTAGCAGTATAATATCTAATGTAAACATATTTGAAAATGTACAAAAACTTTAGTGTAGATTTCTCAATTCTGGGTTGACACTGATGATTTTTTATGGCTTATAGTGATGTTTCTCCCTGTAGAAATATCCTGGTCTATAACTAGAAAAATGGGAACTACTCAAATATTGGGAATACTTTTGGTATTACATTTACCTATAGTAGATTTATTAGAATCAGATAATACCTGATTATGGTATAGAAACTTCAGAAGGAAAAGAGATACTTATTCAT
>NZ_JARHYI010000027.1 GCF_029258575.1 Brachyspira sp.
GAAACTAATGATAAATCGGATAATTCATATACAAAAGAAAATTTTCTTAGTGAAGTTTTTATATCCGAAGAAAAATATGATACTATTATTAATTTACTTGATAGAAAGAAGAATATTATTTTTCAAGGCTCACCGGGAGTTGGAAAGACTTTTATGGCAAAAAAACTTGCTTATTCAATTATAGGCGAAGCTGATGATAAAAAAATAAAAATGGTGCAGTTTCATGAAAGTTATTCTTATGAAGATTTTATTATCGGGTATAAACCTACCGATAAAAACTTTGAATTAAAAAACGGTGTGTTTTATGATTTTTGTCAGAAGGCTGCTTCAGATATGGATAATGATTATTTCTTTATAATAGATGAGATTAACCGCGGAAATATATCTAAAATTTTTGGTGAACTTTTAATGCTTATAGAATCAGATAACAGAGATGCAGAAATTATACTATCTTATAATAATGAAAGTTTTACAGTACCTAATAATTTATATATTATTGGTATGATGAATACTGCTGACAGAAGTATTGCTGTTATTGATTATGCTTTGAGAAGAAGATTTTGTTTTGTAGATATTGAACCTGCTTTTAAAAATGAAAAGTTTGAAAGCTATTTAAAAAATAAAAATGTAAATGATAATCTTATAAAGAAAATAATTGATAAATTTACTGCTTTGAATAATTTTATAAAAAAAGACAGAACTCTAGGAAAAGGCTATACTATAGGACATAGTTATTTCTGTGACAAATTAGATGATGAGGAATATCAAAATATTATAGAATATGAAATTGCTCCTACACTGAGAGAGTATTGGTTTGATAATGAGGAGAAAGCAGAAAATGAAATAAAAAAGTTATTAGATAAAAAATAATTTTATTTACACTTTTTTGATGTTTAAAAAATATGAGCAAAATTAATTTAATATAAAATGAATAATAATATAAAAATACCTATTAAAAATATATACTACATGCTATCTTATGCTTGGAATATTTGGAATGTTATTGATGAAGATTATCAAAAAGAAATTTTCTCAGATGAAGAGTTTGATAATATTTATAATGTTATGGCTTATATATTAATTATGTTTTTGGATAAATTAATTAAAAGAGGTTTCTATAAAGGATATATAACTTTAGAAGAAGATTTGTCTTTTTTGAAAGGAAAAATTGACTTTTCTAAATCTATCAAAAGAAATACTATTAATTATAAAAAATTAGTATGCAGCTATAATATTCTTTCTAATGATATACTTTTTAATAGAATCATAAAATCCTCTTTAAACAAACTTATAAATTATAAAAATATAGATAATGATATTCATCAGAAATTAATAAATTTGAATCACTACTTTATTAAAATAAAAAATATAGAAGTTAATAATAAAACTTTTAAATTGTTGAAATATAATAAAAATAATATGCATTATAAGATTATAATTAATATATGCAAATTCATTCATAAAAATTTAATGGTTAATAAAAATAGTGATGAAGATTTTTTTATTGATTTTAATGAAGATAAAAGAATGCATTTACTTTATGAAAAATTTGTTTTGAACTTTTATAAATTTCATTTTAGAAATAATAAAAATATAAAGGTAAAAAATAAAACTATAAAATGGAATATAAATGATAATGAATATATACCATTGATGAAAACTGATATAATGATTTATAATAAAGAGAAATGTCTGATAATAGATACTAAATTTTATAAAAATATTTTAATAAATAATAATGATAAATTTTCTATAAGAAGCACTCATTTATATCAAATATTTTCTTATATGAGTAATGTCAATAAAAGATTTAAAACTATAAAAGGCATTTTGCTTTATCCTTTATGTATTGATAATTTAAATAAAGAATATAAATTAGAAAATAAATTATTTGCAATTAATACTTTAGATTTAAGCAAAGATTTTAAAACTATGGAAAAACAATTAGTAAATATTTTAAATGATTTTTTTATATAATAAATTTAAAAATTATCTTGTATACATTTGACTATTTCTCACTTTGTAACTGTTCATAAGTTTATAAACTTCATCAGGATTCAAAGCTTGTTCTACATTTATAGTAACATTCCAAATATCGCCTTTTTGAAATCCGCTTTCTTTAAGTTGAGCATTACTCTGAACTGCAATTTTACCAGACTTGTTTGTAACTATTTCAGCCCCCATCTCTCCTACTATAGCAGAACCTCCGTCTGGAATAATATAACCTGCAGTACCGAATGCAAATTGAGGTGCTTGTGGAGGATTTGATTTTATACTATCTAATGCATTAGCAGATGATACTATAGCAGAAGCTGCAGAAATAGCAGAAGATACTGCAGTTGCAGATATTATAAGTCCTGCTGCAAATCCTGCTGGTCCACTTTGACCAAATGAAGCTGCAACACCCAAAGCTGACTGAGCTATTGCAAGCGATGGTATCAAAATTGCATCAGCTATTGCCTTGGATTTTTCCATCTCAGCAAGTTTTACTTGATTATCCCATTCAGCATAGGCTTTATTATATTCAGCCTGTGCCAACTCTTTTTCTAATAATGCCCTTTGATTTTGTATTTCTTTTTCTTTTTGTAAATCCTCTTTTTCTTTATCCTGCTTTTTCTTTAACTCCTCCTGCTTTATTCTTATAGCCTCAGCACTTATAGCATCTTTATTGTTGATAGCTAATTCTAATTCTTCATCGAGCCTAGCTAAATAATTTTCATAATCCTCATCATCTGCCGATTTTTTATTTTCTTTAAGCTCCCTTTGATATTCATCAAACTCTTCAAGTTTATTTTTTGCCTCTTCTATAGCATTATCATATGAACTTAAATCATAATGAAAAAAATCAATAAATGCTGAACTTAAATCTTTATATATATTTGATATACTTGAAAGAGAATCTTTTATACTATCTGCAAATTTTGTTATATCAATATTTTTTATACTCTTATCAAGATTATCAAATGAAGATGCTGTATCATCTACTGCAGTTACTGCTCCATCTGCTGATGATGTGAAATCATTTAATATTTCATTTGAATCATTAAAAAATGAAGAAGATTCAAATGATGAATTTATTTTTTTTATGCTGTTTTCTATATTATTTAATTGTTTATTTATATCATTTAAATCTTTATTTAGATTATTATTCATATTTATAATCCTTTTTCAATATATTAAAAACTGCTACTATTTAAAATTTTTTCTAGGCTCTTTCTTTTCTCTTCCTGACTATATAGATAATTCATAAGATTTACATTCATCTTTGACAATTCCAAATCTATATTAAGAGTATTATTGTAAAATTTATAATTTATTGTTCTTATATTCATATCATCTATTCTTGATGCAGAATCAAAAAAGCAAATGAATTTTTCGTAAAGTATATTTCCTCTCTCAGAAGTTATTATAATATCTCTCTTGTCATATCCTCTTAGATCAAATACTCCGAATCCATTAGTAAAATATTTTCTTTGAGAATGTTTCTTATCTTCTATTTGAAATACAGCTGATTTTGTTTCTTGATTATCTTGTATACCGTCAGAGAAAAATATAACTATCTTTGTGATATTATAGCTTTGATTACAAATTTGTTTATAGTATCTGTCTATATTAGCAAGTGCCACAGAATATTGCTGCTTATAATTAGGATATTTTCTATATTCTATCGGTTCATCAATATCCAAAATATCTGAAGAATAAACTTTATTTAATCTACTTTCTGCTTCTGTGAATTCATTAAAATCTATAATTTGATAAAAGTTATTGGTCGGTTTTAATATGCATTCTATACATTCATTAATATTTAAATCATTTCTTTTATGATTGAGGCTTTTTATTTTAATAATTTCTTTCTTAGTTTGATTGGCTAGAAACTGATAAGCAAATTTATAAGCTAAATCATAATTTTCTAACTTATATTCTATTGCAAATATATCAGTTTTTATTCCTATTTCTTTTTCTAAAGGTATTGGAGGATATAATTTATCAGCTCCTATTATTTTAGGAAGAGTTCTATATACTTCTTTTTCATTTCCTTCTTCATCAGTAATATTATCTTTCATTTTGATTATATAACGGCTTACCAAATCTGCAGAATCTTCTTCATACTCGCTTTCAGAAAAATCATTATTATGCCAATTAAGTTTTTTACTTGGTATATCTGAAAACTCTTTAAAATAAAAATTGTTATCAAAATCTACTCCCCAGCACCAAGTATCTGACATGTTTTCTTCTACCTCATCAAGTATATCTGAAATATTTCTCCCGCTGAAAGACATAGTTATTTTTTTATCATTATTTAGTGTAATATTTCTTTCATCAAATATTATACCCATCTCTTCAATTTTTTCTTTTAATGATAAAACTATATTCAAAGCACCTTTAGTAGATTCTAATATTAAATCACCCTGTATATATTGATGAAGAAGTTTGCCCATATAGGTATGATGCTCAAATTAAGTCCTGCATTATCTATACTTTCTACATATCCTGCAAATCTTTTTTTCCATTAAGATAGTATTCAACTTTATCATTAATATTAAAATAATTAAGAGGTGTACTGAAACTTACTTTACTTACATCACCGCCTCTTTTATTAACTTTAAACTCATATCTCAAATAAGTATTATAAGTATTCTCAGCATATATGGTATCATTAATTTTTATATAATTGCCGAACTTCTCAAAATTAATATATGGGGCAGGGGGAAGTTTATATATTTTATCTCTAAGAAAATGATAAGGACTTTTATTTATCATATAAGAATACCCCTTTTATATCTTATAGAAGACTTTATACAAGTTTGATTGCTCTCTAAATAAAATACATTATTCCCAACATTTAATTCAGGCTGAACTCCTTTATAATTATAGGCAACTCCGTTTATATTTAATCTCTCTCCGTCAAAGTCTATATTATAAACTCCATTTCTTAATTCCGCATTGCATTCTATTCCAAAATTCTGCCTGTTGGCAAATAAGAATTGTAGCTCTCCTCCTACAACTATAAACTCCAAATTAAAACTCAAAGGAACAGGTACTAAACTTAAAGATTTATAATTGATATCCTGTTTATAATCCTCTGTAATTGTTAATTCATATTCTTCTTCTTTCTGTCTTAAAAATACTTTATCCAATGCCTCAAGTGAAATATCAATAACGCCTAAATTATTTATATATTTAATATTGTATCCACCTACTGATTTTATGATATATTCAGCTTCATAAATTTCATCTTCAAATATCGTTCTTATAAAATATCTTTTAATATTGCTAGATAAAATCATGCTAGTATATTTTGTATATTGATTCTCTATTTTTACCCAACTACCTATTTCATCTTTATATTCATATATAGGAATTCCAAAATTAAATGATCTTCCACTTGATATATTGCCTATGCCTGTTTTTATAGAATAATATCTACTTCCATCAGATACTTTATAATCAGTTTTTATATCATTAGATTTTATGTTTTCTGCTATATTTATAATATCAAAGATTTCTTCTGAATATTTATCTCTTACTATCAATTTGAAATCAAATGACATGAATAAAACTCCTTATATTATTATATTAATAGTAAAAAATATAAGGTATTATAAGATATTATTATCTTAGTTAAATTAAAAAATTATTTGATGCATACATATATTATTTGCATTATCATTGAGCAATAAATGCAAATATTTAAATTCATTATACATAGTGTATTTATCATTACAAATTTACGAAAAACTTGGCTTGGTTTAATATTTCTATTAAAGTATAAAGAATAATTAAAATTCTATTTTTAAAACAGTGTAAAAAAGAATAAAGGGTAGGGAATGTAAAATTTTGATTTGGAAGTATAAGATTTTCTACTTCCTCATATTTAGTAGGCTCTTCTTTTATCTCTTTAAAAATATTTAATTTCTTAATATAATAAACTCTTTTTATTATAAATAATAATTAAAAAATACAGTTTTTTATGAAAGCCTATTAGAAAATTATAACTTTTTATATTATCGGGTTAAAACTATATAAATTAATAGTACTGAATTTTTTAATAAAAATAACAGTACTATTTCAATGTATTTTATTTATATGATTTTTCTAATATGTTTAATACCTCTTCATCTGTGAAATTATGAGGATCACATTGGAATAATCCTCCCATAGCGAATCTAGCATTTTTAGCTATATCGGGAAGTTCTTCTTTTTTCATACCATAATCTGAAAGTTTCAAATCATCAACACCGCATGCCTTTTGTAAATCAGTTAAAGCATCTACAAAATCCATAGTTTTAGAAGCATCTTTTTTGCCTAAAGCTTTAGCCATATTTATCATTTTTTCATCGCATTTATGAGATTCAGCAATAGCAGTATAATATTCTTTACTAATTATAATAAGTCCTGCACCATGTTCAAGTTTAGGATAATAGGCACTTAAAGCATGTTCTATAGAATGTTCGGCAGTACAGCTTGAAGTACTTTCTACTATACCAGATAATGTATTTGCCATAGCTACATTTTCTCTTGCTTCCATATCATTTCCGTCTTTAACTGCATTAGCCAAACTTTTTCCTATAAGCTCTATTGCTTTTAAGGCAAATAAATCACTCATTTCACTTGCTATTTTATTTATATAACCTTCTGTACTATGAAATAAAGCATCGAAACCCTGATATGCTGTAAGTTTAGAAGGTACTGTTTTCATAAGTTCAGGATCAACTATAGATAGATAAGGATAAGTTTTTTCATAACCAAAACCTATTTTTTCTTTTCCATTAGTTATTACAGTCCAAGGATCTGCCTCTGTACCAGTACCTGCTGTAGTAGTTATTGCAACAACAGGAAGAGGATCATTTGGTATTGGCTTACCTTTACCTGTACCTCCAAATATATAATCCCAGTAATCACCGTCATTAGAAGCCATAATCGCAATAGATTTTGATGAATCAATACTGCTACCTCCGCCTATTCCTATAATAAAATCACAGTTTTCTTTTCTTGCCAAAGCTGCCCCTTCCATTACATGTTCTTTAATAGGATTAGGAAGAATTTTATCAAATAAACAATAATTAACATTAGCTTTATCCAATTCTTCTTCTAATCTTTTTAAATATCCATACTTTTTTATAGAAGTTCCTCCTGTTACTATTAATGCTTTTTTACCTGGTAATTTTTGTTTATGCAGTTTATTTAATGAACCGCATCCAAATAGTAATTTACTAGGCATATAAAAATTAAAATTCATATTTACTACCCCTTATATTAATACTAATATATTATGTTTACTATTATATACTTATATGATATTTAAATCAAATTGATAATTAATACTAAGAATATGGAAGTCTTTTTATTATTTGAAGATACTTTATGAATCTTTTTATCTTTACATTTTTCTTATCTATATTCAATGCCTTATTATAATATTCTAAAGAATTATTATAATAAGAATTTACCTCCCTATGTTTCTTATATTTAAAATAATAACAAATCCCAATACAGAAATAAATCTCATAATCATTCTTGCCATAATATTTATTTTCTATAGACAAATTATAATTATATATAGCCTTATCAAGATATTGTTCATCTGGTTTCTGTTTTTTATATAGAAGCAAATATATATCCCCAATAAGTGAATAGGCTTTAATATTGCCAAGCTTTATAGATTTATATAAATTATTAAATGCATTTTCTATATAATCAATTTTTAAAGTTTTTTCAAATAAATGTTTCAATATCAAAGCTCTATTATAGTTGCATTTAGGATAATTATTATCAATATCCAGCACTCTGCTGTAGCAATGAAAAGAATGAATTATATACTCATAATTTTTATTTTTTAAGAATATGGTATAGTATAAATTTCCCATATTAAAATAATAATCTATATTGTTTTTTTCTATTCCAGAAATATATTCCAAATAAAATAAAGCAAATAATGCATACTTTATTTTTTTAGTAATATTAAATAAATACTGAAAATAATCTATACATAATCTTATAGAAAATATATCATTGTTAAAACTATTTAAACATTTACCAGCCCTTATCAAATATTTATTATTTTTATGAATATCATACATAACATTATTTAATATGAATAAATATTTATTTGCCAATATTCTATTTTCTTCTAAAAGATTAATATTTTTATCAAAATAATTATTAATAATAACTTTATTATTATATTCAGTAAATAGTATAAAATAAATACGACTTAATTTTTTATAAATAGTATTTACTCCTATACCATTATTTATAGCTTTATCATAATATTCAATACATATTATAATATACTGATATTTAGTTTCTCTGTCAAAATTATTATTAGATATTTTTAAACTATATAAATCTCCAATAGATTCCAATGCAATTAATGAGTTTTCATTATTGTGCAATATAGTTTCAAAGCATGAATAAGCATTATCAAATATCCCATTAATATTATAAACTACATAAACTATGCTGTATAAAAAACCTAAATTTTCAATTGCAATATAATATGAATTATCAAAATTAATAGCCTTAATATAACTGTCTTCAGCAAGTTTATAATCTTCAAATCTGCTTTCAATTATTCTAAAATGATAAAGAAGTGCCAAATTATAATATAATGTTTTATCATATTGATTTATTTCTAAAGCATAATTAAAATTATCCAAAGCAATATTAAAATATTTTATATCTTTTTTTACCCTATATATTTCATAATATAGTATAGCCTTTTGAGATAAATTTTTTATATCATATTTACAATTCTTAAAATTCTTATCTATATAATTTAATGACAAATCAAAATATTTATTTGTATTATGATCTTCTAAATATTTTACTCTGTAAAGTTCGCTTATAGCAATGAAAGAATTTGAACGGTTTAAAAAGAATAATGCTTTAGTAAAAAAATTCTCTCTCAAATTATAATAGGATTCAGTAAATTTATCTTTTAAACTTTCGCAGTATAAATAATAATAAAAGTATCCCATATTATAATTGGTATAATATTCTAAAGTATTATCAGAATCTAATGCCCCTTCACTTGATAAAGTTTCATAATCATTTAATGATAATGTGAAATAATTAGGATCTTCAAAATGATAAAAAGCTAATCTATATAATTCAAATCTATTTATATAAGTATAAAAATAATCACAATCAATGGAAAGTGCTTTATTATAAAAAAATAATGCATTATCAAAATCTTCTTTATTTTTATTTATATCAAATTTGCATTCATAAAGATATGCAATAGAATTCAATATATCACATTCATCTAAATCTAAGTGATGAAATGAAGAGAGTGCAGCATTAAAATATAAATCATCTTTCGTATTTTTATAACAGTATATATAGAGATATGCCATAAAATAGTAGGCATTATTATCTGTATCTTTTGCTTTATTATAATAATTCATAGCAGAGGTAAAATCTTCTTCATTTTGTGTTAAATTATATTTAATGCTGTAGGTATATCCTAAAATATAATACAAAAGATTATCATAATTACCACTGTCTTCTATTTTCTCTAATATTGAAATTGCATCATCAGAAAAATATATATATTTGCTGTATTTAAACATAATAGTATGTAAGAAAGCAATATTAAGTAAAGTGTTAATATCATTACTACTATAATATAATTCTATATAATAATTTATAGATAATAAATAATAATCAGGATTCTTTGTAAATAAAAATTTATCTTTATATAATTTAGCTATATAATACAATGCAAAAATATTATCATTATCAAAATCTAAAATACTTAAATATGCTTCGGCAGCAATATCAAAATATTTTTCTTTTTCAGCATTATCATATTTGTATTTATATAATGAAAAAATATTATAGCTTAAATTGATGTCATTTCCTATTAAACTTGATACTTCTTTATAGCATTCTAAAGATTTATTAAAATATTCATTATCTTTAGTATTAATATATTTAAAATGATATAGTATAGCCAAGATGAAATAAGTTATTTCGTTATGATGATGTATTACTTTATTTATATTTTCCAATACTAAATCATAATAAATATTATCAAGATTATAAATATATCTAGTATAATATAAAAATGCAGCTTTATTTCTAGCATATAAATTACCGCTATTTTTTATAAGTATAGAATTGATTCCTCCTATAACATTTTCAAAACTTTCATCATCTCCATTATAGGCACATTCATCTATATATGAATCTATAAGCGATTGAATTATAGCCGTATCGTTATATCTTATATTTAATTCTTTTTTATCCTTTATTTTTTTGATTATATCATAAAAATACTTATCATTATTTTCCAAAGTTTCAAAATCTAATTTTTTAAGAAGAGAAAGTCCTGAGTCTGCTTTCATATTATTGATAAAATTATAATAGTTCATATACTGCATTAATTTTAAATAGACAATATAAAAATTATGATAATCAAATATATATATTTTTTCATACTATACCCTTTGAAGAATAGTCAATTATATTATACATAAAAAAGTAATTTATTTAAATATATTCATATTAATATTTTAATAACAAACCCCACCCTTCAAAATTTTTTTAATTTTATTTTAAATTTTCACTTTAATTATATTAAAAATGAAAATAAGAAAAAGCAAACCCACCCAAGCGATAATTAAGTTTAAAAACTTTTTAAACGCACGATGAGTGATTTTTTGATATGCATTTAATTATGATTAAAAATCATATTATATTTTTAATTTTATTCTTCGTGCGTCATTATTTACCAAGACATTTGAAAACCAAATCCAATATATAAATCATTTATAGTAGGATAATTTGCAATGATATTCTTATCCAAACTTGTAGGAAGCCTTAAAGCTAATAATATATAAGGCTCTCCTGTTACAACATTCTGATGCCCTGATATTGGTATGCTGGCATCAAAACCTGCTTTTAAAGCTAGAGAATGCATATAATCTTTTGAATAGTAGGCATACCTGTATGAAATAGAGGCAAAAAAATTATCAAAATATATATGACTTAAATTAAAATGAGAATTTAAGTAACCTAGAAGTTCAAAATCTCCTCCCAAAAAATAATTGTCTTTGTATTTTTTGTTTTTCACATATGCATAAAACTCTTCTGGGGCTTTTACTTCCCTTTCGCCAAATATAGTAGAAGCTCCATCAAATGCTGCATTGGTATCGAATGCATAAGAACCATAAAAAGAAGCTCTTATAGGAATATATCTTGTTTGAAACTTCGTACTGAAATCTATTGCAAATTTATTGTATTTTATTGAGTATGTAGGATAAATTGTTATATTGATTAAATCATCTCTGTATGGTTTATCTGCTTTTACTTTAAATATCATTGAGGCTTTAAGCGATGCATTAAGAGTCCAAGAAGAATATTTCCAAGTAAATGCCGATGAAGTATTAGTTTTAGGATTAACAAATTCCGAAAATAAGGCTCCTGATACTAAAGGCTCAATAAAAAAATAAAGTTTATCACTTTCTGTATTAATAAGAAACTGCATTCCTATATAAGAATTTAATCTCCAATAATTATATACAGAATATACAACTTCGCTTTTAAATCCAAAATATATAGGATAAAGAAAATTAAAAGATGTAACTGTAAGTTCCGTTTGAAGGAAGTTTGAAGGTATATCATATCCTATCCAAATCAAAGCTAAATTATTTAATGCAGGAGTAGCTATAACAGAAAGTATACCAAAACCATTAACTAAAAATTGAAAAGTATTATTAATTTGAGGCAAAGGAATCCACATAGACCAAGGCTTTAAATATTTAAAAGCATTATAATTTCCAAGCTCCATTTCTGGATTAAAATCATATTTATTTATTGTTTTATCTGTATATGTGAATTTTTTTGTTACAGAAGTGTTATCTGTATATTTCATAAGTCTGTCAAACTCTGAAAATCTTCCCATATAATATATATTTTCTCCAGCATAAACTGCAGAAAATACTCCCCCTGAATAATCTTTTGGGTAAAGTTTCATGCTGTTATTATTTAAATCTATTTCTCCAAGTTTGTAATATTTATCATTATTGTTGTATGAAAAAAGAAGCTTATTATTAGAATGCCTTAAAGTTCTAACATAGTTAAGAGTATTGTCTTGAGTTTCTATATATTTAATAGATTTATTATTATAATTAAATATTGCTATATGCTTTACTCCTTTTTCTGTAACTATCAATGCTATATTATCATCATCAATAACTGCAGGAGAACTGTATCCGAAATTATCATTAGCAGGAATGAGAATTTCTTTTTCATTATTTTCATTTATATAAATAAGAATAGAATTATGCAAATCTTTTGATACACCTATAATACCGTTTTTAAAATATCTTGCATACTGCAAATCAAACCATTTTCTTTTTGTTCTTCTTTTTTTATTCAAATCATATTCTTTAACAATATATTTATAAAGTCCTCCATTATACATTAAAGAAACTATCAAAGCATTATTTCCGTCTTCTGATATATCCAAACTTTCAGAACTTCTGTCTATAAGAAACTCTACTTTTAAATCTTTTTTATTATTTTGATTATTTCTCTTTTCTTCATAAGAGTATAAAGCTCCAATATTAGCATCAATATAATAAACTCTATTATTGTATGAATAAATATCATTAATAAAAGTTTCCTTATTATTCACCCTCATATCTTCGCTAGGATTTATATTTTCTAAAACCAAAGAGTTTTGAAAATCAGCCCATGCTTCTATAAATTTTATTCCATATACTTTTTGAAAAGCTCCGTAAACTCCAGAATTATATATAAAAAATGAAAAATGAAGTTTGGTCTGCATTCTATTCCAAAACTCATTATACTTTTCCATTCCGAATCTTTCCTGAAGATATTTAGAGAATAATCCTCCATATTCATAATAAATATTTCCATAAGGTCTTTTAGTCCAAAGATAAGAAGCCTGAATTGGAGTTCTAAAATTTCCTTCAAATATATCCTGTCTTAATCTCTGTTTTACCAAAGGATCATTAGCACGTCCGAAACCTGTTAAACTTTCCATGCTTACAGGAGCACCTTCAATCATAAAAGGCATAGCGTTTATATGAACAAAAGAAGCCCAATTTCCCATTACTTTAGTTGCAAGTCCTGTGTTTTCTGAAGCCATAGTAAGAAGATGGGTAAGTTCATGTATAAACACAGACTCAAAATTATTATTATAGCTTGTAAAGTTTTCATCTAAATTTGTATCATAAAGTATTAAACTTGAATACGGTATTATCATTGCCGCTGAATTGAATAAATTAAAGTCAGGAGTTATTGTTATTGCTATTTTTCCTTTTACTGTGCTATTTAAAATCTTTGAATATTTTTCATATATATCATCAGCAACTTTTGCTAAATTTTCTGCCGTTCTTCTGGACTCTATAGGAAATATTATTTCAAATTTCTTTGTTTGTATTGTATGTAATTTTCTAAATGGTTTAAAAGTCTGCGTATATAGATTAACGCTTAAAATCAATATTAATATAAAAAATAAAAAAATTCTTTTCATAAATGACTGAAAGCTAGTATATTATAATTCATATTTTTTGCAATAAATTGTTATACATAACTTAATTATCATTAAAAAAAATGAAAAAATATCATATCGCATAACCCTAAAAATAAGGTTTCAATAAAAACATTCCTTCCAAAATATTTCTTTATTATGAAATATATATTAATAATTTTTATATTCACAAACCTATTTAATTAAAGAAACTTAAAGGCGATATGATAATCAAATATTTACATTTACTGCCGATTCTTATTATCATTATTCATACCCTGAACTATATTTTTTTCTTTCATATTTTTCATTATGAGATTTATTATTACTCCCTTTGATTTTTTCCATTTAGGAGCTATCAAACTATCTCCTAAACTATCTCCCATCAAACGAGCTATTATAATATCCGAACGCGTAAAAGAAATTGCCTCGCTTATTAAATCTATATAATAATCTTCATTTAAAGTAGGAAATAAATATTCTCTATACATATTTTCAAAATATGAATCTTTTACTATATCAAGCTGATGAAACTTTACTGCATCTATTTTTAATGATGATATATCTTTTACTGTTTTAAGCATATCATCTCTGCTTTCTAATTCTATACTATTATTGATAATTCTTTTTGGAAGTCCGAATATAACATGTGTACATATTATAATATTTGCATAATTGCTTTTTATATGATTTACCATTTTAGAAAAAGAATTATAATCATGACCCCTATTAATTAACTTTGAAGTTTCATTGTTTGAAGACTGAAGTCCCATTTCTAGCCAAATTTCTTTATTATAAGAAACAGATAAATCATTAAGCTCCTTTAATACATTTTCTTCAAGCATATCGCTTCTTGCTCCAAACATAAGTCCTACGCAGTCATCAAAATGCACCAATTTATTAGCATATTTTAATGATTCTTGGCAAGCCAATGGAGATAATGGAGTGCCTAATTGAAAATAGCCATAAAATTTTTGATACCTTCCTCTATAATTTTTTACACCATTTATCCATTGATTATTAATATCTTCTTCTCTGACATAGGGAGGTTTATAGCTATTTAAATTACAGAATCGGCAGCCTCCGTCATTGGCTTTATGAGCACAGCCAAAATCCGTATCTATAGAAATTTTACCTACTTTTAATCCGAATTTATTTTTTACATAATCAGAAAATGAATAATAGTTTTTATCGTTTTGTTTATCAATTTTTTTTTGCATATTGATAACAGTATATCATAAAATAAATTTTTTAAAACTAATATTTAGTATCCTATAAAAGATTTTTAATTTAAAATATACTAGGGTGGGTGTTAAAATGACAGTTGAAAATAAAAAAATTAAACATCGTAAAAATAGCTTTTGTATATTATAAGTCTATAGGGCGGGGTATGTAAATTAAGTTTTAAAATTTATACTCACTCCACACCC
This sequence comes from Brachyspira sp., assembly GCF_029258575.1. Lineage (GTDB taxonomy): Bacteria > Spirochaetota > Brachyspiria > Brachyspirales > Brachyspiraceae > Brachyspira. Next base: position 14,938 of record NZ_JARHYI010000027.1, read on the forward strand.
TTTTATTTTTATAATTTAAATATCAAATGAAATATGAATTAGAATTTTCATTATAAATAAAGTATGCTTTCCCTAACGAAATATATTAATCCTTTATATCAATATTATAATCTTTCAAAGTATCAAGAATTAAAAGCATAGATATTTCATCTTGATTATTTAAATTGTATTTGTCTATATTGATTATATTTTTTATAGCATTCTGACTTCTGCCAGAAATAAATAAAACATCATCATTTTTTAAAGCAGGCATTATTCTGCTTGATGAGTTCACATTCCAGAAAATTATTGTAGGAAGTTTATAATTATTTTTATTGAATGATTCTTTCCAATATTCAAAATTAGTTTTGTTTGCTTTATCACAGGCATTAAACTCCATATCAGAAATTATTATTATATATTTAGGAAGTTCTTCTTGTGATACATGATTTTTTAAAGCAGTGTCAAGCAAAGCATTAAATACAGAATCTATATTTGTACTCATATCTATAGATGATCTTAAAATATAATCAACTATATCTACTATATTATTGATATTAGATATATCATGCATTTTAGAATTGCCACAGAAATCTATAAAATTATTATGAAATACAGATTTATTTAACTGTGCTATATATATTGCCAAAGCCACAGAACATATTAAAGGTTCCCCATTTAAATTTATACCCATACTGCCAGATACATCGCATGCAACAATAGCATTTAAATTATCATCTACAAAAATGTTCGGAAGATTTTTCCAAGTCAAATCAAATTCTTCTCTTCTTAATTTTTTATCTTCTACTGGGCAAAATATAATTTCTCTTATAATGTCAAAAGGAGTTAATGTACTTGTATTTAATTTAACTTTTCCTAGCTTTACATCTTCAAAAAACTGCTTGTATCTTTTTTCATCATTTCTAATGAAAGCCTTTGAATATTTCCTCATAGCAAGAGAAGTAACTTGAGAATAATCAAAAGTATAATCTTTCTCTCTCAAATTATTTTCTACTAATTTTATTTTCTTTCTTAAGGTAGATAAAGTTTTTCTGTATTCTTTAGCATTAATATTTAAAAGTTTTATTAATTCTCTTGCAATGTTTCTTGTATTTTTTGAAGAAGTGTTTTCACTAGGAAGCCATTTAGCTAAAAGCGAAACATTATCAGATTTTTTATCTTTTTCTAATTGCTCTAATATTATGTTTTTTGTAAAATCAGAAATATTTTTATTTTCTTTATTATCATACCATATATAAATAATATCATCCCATCTTCCAAGCTCTGGTATAGTTCTTAGAATTTCTATTGCAGTGAGAATATGATTTAGTTTAATCATAATATTAATATACTTTCTGAAAACTTCTCTCTCCCCAATGCCTTTTCTTATATCCCTTAAATACATTATTGATTTGCAAGTAAGTTCAGGACTTTCTCGCCAAGCATCTATAAAATATTTTAATAATTCATCATCCGTTTTTGATCTGCTTGCCCCCATAGTGGCAAATAAATCTATAACACCACTTAATGATGATATATTAGTATCAGAAAAATTATGAGTATAAGTTTTATTAAAAGAATTTTTAATCAAATCCAAAAAAGACATAGAATCAATTCTCCAATATGAAAAACAATATATAATAAAAAAATATTCTATGCCTATTAAATAATAAACATAGAATTAAAAAACTAGACACAATAATACACCATGAAAAAATGGCTAAAGGAGTTGAACCTTCTTATTGTCCCAAAATTAAATTGCTGTTTGTGCCTAAAATATTATTTCAATAATAATAAACTAGATTCCATTTTATCCAGTATAGTGGTTTTAATATTATTTGCTGTTGGAATCTGTTCTTATTTTATATTTAATCTATGCTTTTGTCAATTCTAAAAATATTATTTAATAATTAATATACCCGTATACCCTACTTGAAATTTATAACGAATTATGATATATTTATTGTTAGATTGATTTAACTTTTATAAGCATATATAATAATATTATTATTATGCTTTTTATGTAATAGTATTTTAATTTTAAGAGGGTTTTTATTTATGAAAATGACATTAAAAATAGGTGGTATGCATTGTGCTGCATGTTCAAGAGCAGTAGAACGTGCATTGAAAAAAACAGATGGTATAGAAGATGCCAATGTAAATATAGCTACTGAAAAAGCAGTATTTAATTACGATGAAAAAAAACTTCAATATAATGATATAGTAAATATTATAGTAAAGGCAGGATATCAGGTACTTGGTCAGGAGGAGGATCCTTCTGTTGTGAAGGCTAGGGAGATTAAGGATCAGAAAATAAGATTGATAGTTTCTGCTGTATTTTCTATACCTTTATTTTATATATCAATGGCACCTATGGTGAGTTTGGTAAAGTTTCCAATACCTAGTTTTTTGGTTCATCATATCAATCCTCAGGTTTTCTCTATAGTAGCTATACTTTTATGTGTACCTGTTATGTTATCAGGTTATAAATTTTATACATTAGGTTTTCCTGCACTTTTTAGAGGCTCTCCGAATATGGACTCTCTTGTAGCAATAGGTACAACAGCGGCTTTCAGTTATAGTATCTATTCTACTATTTTATCTTTTATGGGTCTTAATCCTCATGGCGACAATTTATACTATGAATCAGCTGCGGTTATAATAACATTAGTACAGTTCGGTAAATATTTAGAGGCTAGAAGTAAGGGAAAGACAGGTGAGGCTATAAAAAAACTTATGGGACTTCAGCCAAAAACAGCTACTATAATAAAAGATGGAGAAGAAAAAGAAATAAAAATTTCAGAGGTAAAAATCAATGATATAGTATTAGTTCGTCCTGGTGAGAAGATACCTGTTGATGGAGAAATAATAGAAGGATACAGTAGTGTAGATGAATCAATGCTTACAGGAGAGAGTATACCTGTTGAAAAAACTGTAGGGGATAAAGTTGTTGGTGCTTCTATAAATAAAACAGGAAGTTTTAAATTCAAAGCTCAGAAAGTAGGAGCGGATACTGCATTAGCTCAGATAATAAAACTTGTAGAGGATGCTCAGGGTTCAAAAGCTCCTATAGCTCATATTGCAGATGTTGTATCATCTTATTTTGTACCTGCCGTAATAACTATAGCTGCAGTATCAGCGGTGATTTGGTTTATAGCTGTGCATGATTTTGTATTTGCTTTAACTGTATTTGTATCGGTGCTTGTAATAGCATGTCCTTGTGCTTTGGGGCTTGCTACACCTACTGCTATAATGGTTGGTACTGGAAAAGGTGCTGAACTTGGCATACTTTTTAAGAATGCCGAAGCTCTAGAAGTATCAGGAAAAATAAATGCTGTTATGTTTGATAAAACAGGTACTCTTACAGAGGGTAAGCCTTATGTTACTGATATTATTTCTAATGATAAGGATAAACTTCTTCTAATAGCGGCAAGTTCAGAAAATGGAAGCGAACATCCATTGGGTGAGGCTATAGTGAGAGAGGCTAAAGAAAAAAATATAAAACTTCTTAATATAGAAAATTTCAAAGCTATAGCTGGTTTAGGGATAGAGGTGTTTATTCATAATAAGAAAGTTTTGATGGGCAATGATAAATTAATGAAAAAAGAAAATATAAATATAGAAAATTATTATTCTGATATGGATAAACTTTCAAAAGAAGGAAAGACTCCAATGTATGTTGCCTATGATAATGAACTTTTAGGAATAATAGCTTGTGCTGATAAATTAAAACAGGAAAGCATTGAAGCTATAAAAAGACTTCATAAACTTGGAATAAAAACTGCTATGATAACAGGCGACAATAAAAACACTGCTAATTCAGTTGCCAAGGAAGCTGGAATTGATATAGTATTTGCTGAAGTTCTTCCAGAAGAGAAATCTAATGAGGTGAAAAAACTTCAGGAGCAAGGTTTAACAGTTGCTATGGTAGGAGATGGTATAAATGATGCACCTGCTTTAACTCAGGCTAATGTAGGTATTGCTATAGGAAGCGGTACAGATGTTGCTATTGAAAGTGCCGATATAGTTCTTGTAAAATCAAATACTAATGATGTTGTAACTGCTATAGAATTAAGCAAGGCTACTATGAGAGATATTAAGCAGAATCTTTTCTGGGCATTCTGTTATAATGTTATAGGAATACCGATAGCCGCAGGAGTTTTACATATATTCAGAGAGCCTTTAATAGCTTCTTCTATAGGAAATTTTTTAGTTTCTATTATGGGAAGAGATTTACTTCTAAATCCTATATTTGCAGCTCTTGCTATGAGTTTAAGTTCTGTTTCTGTAGTTACTAATGCTTTGAGACTTAATTTCTTTAAACCAAGTAAATGATGTTTTATATAAATTAAGTTTTTGAATCATACTTACTCCTAAATACCGTAGTATAATTTTATGATTTTCATTGCTATTGACAGATATATTTTAAAAATATATAATTATTGGTATTAATTTTCATTTATCAAAGAATAAAATTATATTTCACACAAAGTAATAATAAAATTTTAGGGTACAGGATAATAGATGATAGTTTTGGAAAATGTCAGTAAGATATTTAAAACTGCAAAAAATAAACAGCTTAATGCAGTTAATAATGTATCTTTAAAAATAGAGAAAGGCGAAATATATGGCATAATAGGTTTTTCAGGAGCTGGTAAATCTACTTTGGTAAGATGTATAAATTTACTTGAAAGACCTACATCAGGAAAAGTTTATTTAGATGATGTGGAATTAACATCTTTACCTCCTAAACAGTTAAGAGATACTAGAAAAAAAATAGGTATGATATTTCAGCAATTCAATTTATTCGGTTCAAGGAATGTATTTAAAAATGTTGCCTATGCATTAAGATATAGAGGACTTCCTAAAGATGAGATAGAAAAAAAAGTAATGTATCTTCTTGAGCTTGTAGATATAAAAGATAAGGCTTATGTTTATCCTTCTCAATTAAGCGGTGGGCAAAAACAGAGAGTAGCTATTGCAAGGGCTTTGGCTAATGATCCGCAAATACTTTTATGCGATGAAGCTACAAGTGCCTTGGATCCTCAAACAACTTTTTCTATATTAAAATTATTAAAGAAATTAAATGAAGAGTTGGGACTTACTATAGTGGTAATAACTCATGAAATGAATGTAGTTAAAGAGTTATGTCATAAAGTTGCCGTTATGAATAATGGTAATTTAATAGAAGAAGGAAATATATTTGAAGTATTCTCTCGTCCTAAAAATCAAGTTACTCAGGACTTTATAGATACTACTTCTAATGTATCAAAAATATATTCGCTAGTTGAAGAAAAACATAATATAACAAAATTAAAAGCTGGTGAATGTATAGTAAGATTAAAATATAAAAAAGAAAGTGTAGGGGAGGCTTTGGTTTCCCATATTTCTAGAAAGTTCAATGTTGATGTTAATATAATATTTGGAAATGTTGAACTTATAGATGATAGTTTGCTTGGTGGTCTTGTTGTTATACTTCATGAAAAAGAGAAAGGAGGAATAACAGGTGCAATAGATTTCCTTATAGAACAAAATGTTGATGTAGAGGTGATAACAGATGCTAGATATTCTGAATAATTTAATACCTAATGTTATGGCGGATTTGCCTAGACTTTATCAAAGCATAATACAAACTTTTGTAATGCTTTTTTATTCTGGTATAATATCATTTTTTGTAGGTGGTTTTTTAGGTATACTTTTAATAGTTACTAAAAGATTCGGTATTATGGAAAATATAATAGTATATGAAGTTTTGAGTAAGTTGATTAATTTTTTTAGGGCTATACCTTTTATCATACTTCTTGCAATGCTTGTACCTCTGACCAGATTTATAATGGGTACAGCTATCGGGGTAAAGGGAGCTATTATACCATTAATATTCGGAACTGTACCTTTTTTTGCAAGACAGATAGAAAGTGCATTATCTGAGATTAATTCGGGATTGATAGAGGCTGCTCAGTCTATGGGATCATCTCCTATAGCTATAATTTTTAGGGTATATTTAAAAGAGAGTATTGCCCCTATAGCTAGAGGAACTACTATTACAGCTATTAGTTTGATAGGTCTTACTGCTATGGCTGGAGCTGTAGGTGCTGGAGGACTTGGTACTTATGCTATACAATCTGGATATTATAGAAATAAATTAGATATTATATATGTATCTGTAATACTTCTTGTAATACTTGTAGGTATTATACAGGCTATAGGAAATTTTGTAGTAAAAAAGTCTACTCATTAATTTTTTATAAAAGTATTTAATTATGGATACTATAAAAAGAAGAAAAGTTGTTTTAATAAGGCTTGGCATGTAGGATATGTTTTTGCTTCTTAGGGTTTAGTTGAATAGATTATTTATATTGATATAGATGAAAAGAAATCATTTTCTTATGCTTTGGATATATATGATTATTTAAATGTTAAATATGAACAAAATGATGTTTATGCTTCTGTATCTGCTTTGCTTGGAAGAAATAGTGTTGAAAAAATTATTGAACTTAATATGAATGAAGAAGAGAAAAAAAATATTTGATGAGTCTTGTAATATTATGAAAACAAATTATGAATTATCTTTAACTATGTAATATAAAGAGGAGAACATATGAAAAAAATAATATTATTCTTATTTTCTATAATGCTTTTTATATCATGTTCAAATACGGATAAAAATGTTAATGTTATTAAAGTTGGATATATAGGAGAGTCAGATAGGGTTATTTGGGAAGAAGTGAAAAGACAGGTTTCCAATGATAATATTAAAATAGAATTAATATCTTTTGGAGATTATTTGCTTCCTAATCAGGCTTTGAATGATGGAGATATTGATTTGAATAATTTTCAGCATTATGCTTTTTTCAATAATGAAGTTGAAACTAAAGGTTATCAATTAACTGCTATAGCGGATACTTGTCTTGCTGCTATGAATATATATTCTGATAATATAACTAATATTAATCAATTAAAAGAGAGAGATAAAATAGCTATACCCAATGATCCTTCTAATGGTGGAAGAGCTTTAAAAGTTTTGGAGGCTGCTGGTATTATAAAATTAAAAGATAAATCTATACAAAATCCTGTTTTGAAAGATATAAAAGAAAATCCTCTTAATATAGAGATAGTTGAAGTTGATGCGGGAAGTATATACAGTCTTCTTCCTGATGTTGCTTGTGCTGTTATTAATTGTAATTTTGCTTTGAATTTCGGACTTAATCCTGATACTGATTCTATATTTAAAGATAATCCTACTAATTATAATGATAAGAATTATATAAATTTAATAGCATCAAGAACTGAAGATAAGGATAATCCTATATATAAGAGAATAGTAGAGGCTTATCAATCTGATGAAGTTAAGGAAATTTATAATAAAGATTTTAAGGGGGCTTATATAGCTGTTTGGTAATAATGCTATATATTATGATGATATAAAAAATATTCAAATCTTGGTACAAAATCTCATGTGAATTTAGTAGTCAGCAGAGAGAAATATGAGAGAGGCAATATTTATAAGCTACAAGCAAAAATAAAAAATAAAATTAAAGAAAACAAGTTATCAGTTATTACCGATATTTATTAAACATAATTGGATTTTATTATGAAAAAAATATTATTAACTTTATCATTATTATTTGTATTTATATCATGCAGTTCTAAAAAAAATTATGAAGTAATAAGGCTTGGATATATAGGGGAATTTGATGTAGAGATATGGGAATCATTAGGCAGCGAATTGAAAAGTAAAAAAATAGTTTTAGAGTTAATACCTTTTTCTGATTATTCTGCTCTTAATAGAGCATTAAACAGCAAATATATAGATTTGAATCATTTTCAGCATTATGCTTATTTTATTGATGAAACTAATAAAAATGATTATTATTTGGGTATTGTAGATAGAACTTTTATCGCTTCTATGAATATATATTCAAGAAATATTACTAACTTATCGCAATTGAGTTTGGAATCAAAAATAGCTGTTCCTAAAGATCATGTGAATTTTTCAAGAGCTTTAAAAATATTGGAATCTGTTGGTTTATTGAAATTATATAATAATAATGATGTTAATTATAATTTTACAACTAATGATATAATAGAAAATTCTTTAAATTTGGAATTGGTAGCTATTGATGCTAATAATATATATTCTGCTATATCATCTGTTGATGCTGCTATTGTAAATTATAATTATAATTTTGATTTTAAAAATGAGAATGTTTTATATTCTGATGATCCTAGCAAATATTATTCTGATATGTATATAAATTTGATTGTATCTAGGCTTGAAGATGTAAATAATGTTATATACAAAATAATTGCAGATACCTATAAAAACAGAGTTAAGAAATTAGTTGAATCTGGTAAATTAAAAGGTATTATTCTTAATTATTGATTTATTAAATTATTTATTATATAATATAAAATACAATAATGAAGAGAATATTACTGGTATTTACTTTGATATTTGTTAAAACCTGAAACATGCAATTTCCAAAGTATAAATGATATAATAGAAAATTACCTTAATGTGGAAATAGTAGAAGTTGATGCTGGAAGTATATATAGTTTTCTTCCTAATGTTACTTGTGCTGTTATCAATTGTAATTATGCTATAGATTTTGGGTTTAATCTGGTAGTTGATTATATATTTAAAGATGATTCTTCTATATTATACAGGAAATTCTTTCACTAATTTGATAGCTACAATAACTGAAGATAAAGGATAATGAATTATACAAAAAAATAGTTGCTTCTTATCAATATGCTGAAGTAGAGAAGGTATATGCTAAAGATTTTAAGGGAGTTTATTTACCTGTTTGGAAATAATTAAAAATAATATAAATATTTTAAGGAGAGAAAAATGAAAAAAATTTTATTATTAGTATCATCGCTTATATTATCATTATCGATATTATCATGCGGACAAAGTTCTTCAGAAAATAATCAGTTGATTAAAGTTGGTTTTGCTGGGGAGTCTGATTATCAAATTTGGGATCCTATAGTAGCAAAATTGGCAGAAGAAGGAATAACAGTTGAATTGGTATCTTTTTCTGATTACACTATACCTAATCAGGCTCTAAATGATGGAGAGATAGATTTGAATGCTTTTCAGCATTATGCATATTTTAATGATGAAGTATCAAATAAAAAATATAATATAACTGCTATTGCTGATACTTATATATCGGCTATGAATATTTATTCTACTAATATCACTGATATTAAAGAATTAAAAAACTGAGATAAAATAGCTATACCTAATGATCCTTCTAATGGCGGAAGAGCTTTGAAAGTACTTCAGGCTGCAGGTCTTATCAAAGTTAAGCCTGAGGCAGGAGATACTCCAAGTGTAATTGATATAATAGAAAATCCTCTTAATCTTGAAATAATAGAAATGGATGCTGGTGCAATTTACGGTGTACTTCCTGATGTTGCTTGTGCTGTTATAAATGGAAACTATGCTATAGATTTTGGTTTGAATCCGGGTACTGATTATATATTTAGAGATGATCCTTCTATTTACAGCGGAAAATCTTTTGTTAATTTGATTGCTGCAAGAACTAAAGATAAAGATAATGAATTATACAAAAAAGTAGTTGCTGTTTATCAGTCTGAAATAATAGAGAAAGTTTATAATGAGAATTTCAAAGGTTCTTATCTTCCTACTTGGAAATAAATTAAATATAAAATTTAATTGTTAAAAAATTAAGCCCTATATAATTTTATATAGGGCTTTTATAAAATATAAAAACTTGTTAAAGTTAATTACCATATTAATCTGTACAAATTCTTTTTGAGTTTTTTATTATTAATACTATAAACATATCATTTTGAGGTATATTATGAACAAGTAACAAGTCTAATATATAACAGCAGCACAATTACACCATATATAATTTACCATAATATATTTTAAAGTTGAAACTGAAAAATGTTCTTATAGAGCCTTTTATAAGACTTCAATATGATCAGGCATTAAAAACAAAAGATGAAAATGGAAAAGAATGGGCAGGAGAGAATTTTTATGTAACAGCATTCAATCAGGCAGAATTTCTATAGCATTTAATAATAGAGTAATACAGAACCTACACCACCAAAATTCAACTAATTTTTTATATAGTTACATATTTTTAGAACAGTAAATATGCATTACAGCTGACAAAATGTTTTCTTTAAACTGATTAAATAAATATTGATTTATAAGTTTTATTTTAAAAATTCTAAATAATACTAAAAGCTATAAACAATATGTTTCAGTTTACTATGATTTTATTATTCATTATGATAAAAATAAAATTAATTAATATGACAAATCATAATTTTTCTTTCATACTTTTTAAATTTTTTATTTCTATACTCACCATTATAACAGTAACTATCAAAGCAGCACCATCTGAAATAGGACCTGCATACATTACACCGTCTATACCTAATATTCTAGGAAGTAATATTATTAGCGGTGTAAGAAATATTATTTGTCTAGTCATAGATATGAAAGCACCTTTAAATGCCTTTCCCAAAGATGTAAAGAATGTACCTGTTACAGGCTGTATGCCGTTTATTATCATTAATGCCATATATATTCTCATATACCTTTCAGCAAAATGAAAATATAATTCGCTTCCTTCACCGAATATTCCTACAATTTGTCTTGGAAAAAGCTGAAATGATAAAAATGCTATGAATGCTATTATTGTAGTAATAGTTATGGTAAGTTTATATGAACTTATTACTCTGTCATAATTTTTAGCTCCGAAATTAAAACCTATTATGGGCTGACTTCCTTGAGAGCATCCTATTATAAAAGCCATTACAAGTGTATTTACTTTTGAAATAATTCCAGCTACTGCCAAAGGTATATTTCCACCGTACATTGAATTAGCTCCATAATAGCTTAATACATTATTCATAGTGATTTGTACTATCATCATCGCCAATTGATTGAATCCTGCTGATGCTCCTAATGAAAATATTTGAAATATATTTTTAATATCTATTTTGAAGTTGGATTTTTCAAGTTTTATATGCTTGAATTTGAACATATATTTTACAACCATGATAAAAGAAACAAAGTGTCCTATTATAGTAGCAAGAGCAGCTCCTGCAATTCCCATATTAAAAGTAAATATAAAAATAGGATCCAATATAGTATTAACTACAGCACCTACAAGTACGGATATCATAGAATATTGAGGACTTCCATCGGCTCTTATTATATGGCTCATCATAGCTGAAAATATAAATGGTATGAAACCTAATGCGGTTATACTTATATATTCTATTGCAAATGGAAGAACTTCTTCGGTAGCACCGAACATTATCATTAAATTTTTATTGAATATTTTCACTATTACAGTTAATATTAATCCCAATATAAAAGTAGATGATATTGCATTTCCTATAAACTTTGCAGCTTTTTCATTATCGCCCTTACCAAGAAATATGCTATACATTGAAGCACCGCCGAATCCATGAAACAATGCTATTGATATACAAATAATAGTGAGAGGAAAAGCAACATTAGTAGCAGCATTTCCATTTATACCTACTCCCTGTCCTATGAATATTTGATCCACTATATTATATAAAGAACCCACCAGCAGAGATATTATACTTGGGGTAGCATATTTAATAAGAAGTTTATATGGTTTTTCATAGTATAGAGGATTGGAAGTAACTGCATTATTATTGTTCATAAAAAATACTAACCTAATAAAAATATAAAAAATAATTCCATTAAGTATATTTTATTTTTTTGTTTTTTCAATAATATAATTTTGGTAATTATATATAAAATTTACTCAAACAAAATAAAATTACTTGACTTACCCTGTATATATATTATCTATATAAAGAATATGTAAACGGTGAGATATATACTAATACAATAGAAGGGGCTTTTGGTATAATAAAAAGAACCTTGTATGGAATATATCATAAAGTAAGCAAAAAGCATTTACAAAAATATTTAAATGAAATAGTTTATATATATAATAAATGGAGATAAAAATAACTTTGACAAGTTTGAATTATGCTTATATTATATGAATAATAGATTAAAATATTAGGACTTAATCTTTACATCTAATGTCTTTTCTTTTGGCGTTGCATCAATATTCAGGAATGTATGTTATAGAATTCTTAACTGACTCAATCAAACTTAATTATGGATCAAAAGAACATACTCTAACTTTATATAAAGTATAACATAAAGCTGGTGTACCAGCAAGATACAATAGGTAAATTTTATATATAATTACCTATTGTATCTATGCTTTACGAAATGCTATTTTTACTATATAATTTTATAAATTAAATTAGGTGTTTCATATGATAACGAAGAGAATAATACCATGTCTTGATATAAGAAATGGCAGAGTTGTAAAGGGTACCAATTTTGAAGGTTTGAAGGATGTTGATGATCCTGTTGAGCTTGCTAAATATTATAATAGTATGCAGGCAGATGAGCTTGTATTTTATGATATTACAGCTTCTTATGAGGGCAGAAAATTATTTGTGAATGTACTTGAAAATGTAGCCAATGAAATATTTATACCTCTTACAGTGGGTGGTGGAATAAACACTATAGAAGATTTTGATATGGTATTAAAGTCTGGTGCTGATAAGGTGAGTGTGAATTCAGGTGCTATAAAGAATCCTGATTTAATAAGGGAAGCTGCCGAGAAATACGGAAATCAATGTGTTGTGCTTTCAATAGATATAAAAAGGGTTAATGGTAAATATTCAGTATTTTCCAAAGGCGGCAGAGAGGATACTGGTATTGATGCTATAAAATGGGCTATAGATGGTGAGAAAAAAGGTGCGGGAGAGCTTGTAATAAACAGCATAGATACTGATGGGGTAAAGAATGGTTTTGATATAGAGCTTCTTAAAGAGATAGCTAATAATGTTTCTATACCTTTAATTGCATCTGGAGGTGCTGGAAATATGGAGCATTTCAAAGATGTATTTCAGGTTAAGGGTGTTGATGCAGGGCTTGCCGCTTCTATATTTCATTTCAAAGAGATTGATATAAAAGACTTAAAAGAATACTTACAAAAAAACAATATCAATGTAAGACTTTAAATTATTATTCAAAAATACTCATATATTAAAAATTTTATTTTGTATACATTATAGTTTTTGCAAATTTAAATAAAACTTGGGTGGGCTGTTAACAATTCTAATTATACAATATAAAAAATAAAAGTTTATATTGAAAATTTAAGTTATAAGCCTATAGGGCGGGCGTATGTTAATGAAGTTTTCAATATATATTCATTTTTTCAATTAATTAATTTATGGAGTGATTTCATTTTCTATAATATGATTTTTCTTTGTTGTTCTATAAATATAGATATACATTATTCCTGCTAATATTATAGAAGCTACATCTGAAATAGGTTGAGCCCATATAATTCCGTTAATACCGAAAAATTTTGTACCGAAATATATTGCAGGTACGAATGCTATACCCTGTCTACATACTGAAAGAATCAAAGAAGGCAAAGGTTTTCCTAATGCCTGGAATGTCGATATGAATATAAACTGAAAACCTATAATAGGTGCTACAGAATATGTAGCTATTAAAAATTTAGAACCGTATTCTATAACTTCATCATTTTTTATAAATATTCTAATAAGTTCTCTTGAAAATATTAAAGCAAATGTTAAAAAGATACTTCCAGATACAAAACTAAATAAGCATGAAAGTTTTATAGATGTATTCATTCTCTTATAATTTTTAGATGCAAAATTGTACCCTATGAAAGGCTGTATTCCCTGCCCCAAACCTATAAACACCAAAAGTACAAGCATAAATATTCTTTGAGAAACTCCAAGTCCTGCAACTACATTATCATTATATTTTGAAGCAAAATTATTTATCAAAATATTTGCTATACTTATAAGTGAATTATTTATAAATACTGGAAATCCTATTGAAAATACATTGACTAATATATCACTTGATAATATAAAATCTTTGAATCTTATAGATAGAAAATTACTTTTTTTAGCTATATGCCAAATATAATATAATGCAGATGTCGCATTTCCTATTATAGTAGCAAGAGCAGCACCAACAACTCCCATATTCATATAAAGTATCATTATTGGATCTAATATAATATTAATTACAGTTCCTATTATCATACCAGCCATAGCTTCTTTTGAAGAGCCTTCTGAACGAACTATCTGTCCCAATGACATTTGACAAACTACAAATATAGCTCCGAATGCCACTATAAGTAAATAGTGCTGAGCAAATTGATATGTATTTGTACTAGCACCTGATAATTTTAATATTTGATTTAGAAATATTAAAAAAACTATCATACATGCTATTCCTGTAATAATACTTGCATAAAAAACGAAAGAAGAAACCTGTTTTGCTTTATCATAATTTTTAGCACCTAAACTTCTAGATATATAAGAAGCTCCTCCTATACCGTATATGGAACCGAAGGACATAAGCACCAAATAAATAGGCATAGTTAAAGAAACAGCTGCCACCTGATTAGGATCATTAGTTTTTCCTACAAAAAAAGTATCAACCATATTATAAAAAACATTCACAAGCATTCCCAATATAGTTGGAAGTGCTAATGTTATTAATGCTTTATATACTGGATAATTTTCAAATATATCTATCTTTTTATCATTTTGACTCATAAATATCTTTCCCAAAAGAATCAAGTGTATTATATTAGATTTTATTTTTATAGCAAGTATTTATACGAATACTTTACATTTTTACTAAAATAATAGTATCTATAATAATGAATAATGGAGTTTATGAAAAACTTATTAATAAAAATTTTAAATTATAATTAATTTATCATCTGAAATTATATTATTAAAATTATCACAATCCAAACTTAATAATAAATTATTTTTATTATCATTGATAATATCATTAAATTCATTACAATTTTCTATTATAATATTATGATTATAGTATTTCATAAATATTTTTATTAAATCAAATCTTGTTTTTATATTAGATAAATTTTCTTTTTGAGATATTTCATTTATCTTAAATATAAAATCTCTCAAAGGCATATTTTTTTTGCTTGCTGTATCTAAATTAATATTTTCAAAATTATAATCTGCTATATATAAAGTACTTGATATATTTTTATTTAATAAAATTTTTAATATATTTTCTAATACCATCATAAAAATATCTATTTTTCTGCTGAAGAAAATTTTTGATAAAAAACTTTTTCCCTCAAAACTTATTATAATATTTATAATTTCATCAGTTTCAAAATTTGAATTAATATTAATTTCATAATTTGAATTTGGTTTTAGATATATTTTTTCTATATCAATATTTTTATTTTCTATAAATATTTTTGATATTATTTTATTTTTATTTGAGTAAATAATATCATTGGTAAAATCTATGCATTCAAGTATCATATTATTATCTATATTAGCCTGATATTGATAATTCTCCATTATTCCGCTTATAATTTTACTTATAGATAATAATTCATAATCATTAATTCTATAAAACTCAAAGAAGTGGCAGTTATTAATATACCAAATTAAATTGAGTAAATAATTATCATCATTTGAGAATACTGTAATTGGATATATATTAATTTCTTTTTCTTTTATATTATAATTATCTATTTTAAAATTTTCTATACATAAACTAATATTCATAATAATCTTTTATTTTAATAGGTTTAAATCAATTTTTTCTCTTTTATTTTTTAATATACATAAAGGCTTTATTTCCAAACTCATTAATATATTTTCTATATTTTTATAATCTAATTGAGGCACAAATATATTCATCTTACTCATAATATTCGGAGTTTTTTCATTCTTATCATAATTTTCTTTCCAGCCCAATATTTCCAAATTATTTAGTTTTATTCCGAATCTATATAATTCTGTTTCTATATCTATTTTAGGAGAATGTTCTATTACATATACTATAGATTTTTTTTTATTTGATATATAGTAAGGTATAAAGAATCTGTAAATAGAAGTGCTTAAGAATATGCATATACATCCTATAGTTGATAATACCCATTGTCCCGAACCTATAACTATTCCAAGACATGCAGTTACCCAAACTATAGCGGCAGTAGTTACGCCATGCAATATACCTCTATTTTGTATAATCATACCTGCACCTAAAAATCCAATACCTGAAACAATCTGTGCTGATATTCTATTATAATCTGGAACTGTATATAAAAGTTCGCTTCCTAATTTCATTAATTCAGCATTTTCAAGTATTATAGCACGTGCAAAAACATCTTCATAGCATGATAAAATTGCAGCTCCCATACAAACAATACTAGTAGTTCTACTTCCTATAGGTTTTTGATGTTTAGCTCTTTCCCAGCCTATGAATATTCCCATAATATATGCCACAAGTATTCTTGTAGTTATTTCTACTATACTATAATCTGCTAATGTATATTTAATAGATTCTTTAATCATAAAATAAATCCGATAATAAAATCAATTATAATAATTTTTAATTAGTACCCAAATGCTTTTCTACTAATTTTGCTTGAAATCCATTAGTCATTATTTGAGATAATGATTTATTAATTTCATTTAAAAGTTCAGTGTCATTTTTTCTAAATGCTATTGCATAATCTTCTTTTGGATATTCTATAGATTCTACAAGTTTTATATCATTATCATATAATAGATAATAATCGCATGTTGCTTTATCAAATACTGCCGCATCAATATTGCCGATTTTTAAAGCAAGTATTATACTTCCTCCTGAATCAAATCTATTTATATTAATTTCGTCTTTTTGAGAAATTCTACTATCAGCAACAGTACTTCTTATTACACCTACATTTTTTCCTATTAAATCTTTTTCAGTATTTATAGTATCATTATCTTTTTTTACTAAAACAGCCTGACTTGA
Organism: Brachyspira sp.; assembly: GCF_029258575.1. Lineage (GTDB taxonomy): Bacteria > Spirochaetota > Brachyspiria > Brachyspirales > Brachyspiraceae > Brachyspira. Next base: position 31,820 of record NZ_JARHYI010000027.1, read on the forward strand.
TGTATAATATTTATGAGAAAAATTAAGCTCTTCTTTTCTTTTTTCGGTTATATTCATAGCTGCTATTATCATATCTATTCTTCCAGATTTTAAAGATGGAATAAACTCTTCAAATTTCATAGGCTTCAAATTAATTTTAATTTTAGATATTCTTGCTATTTCATTAATCAAATCATAATCGAATCCTCTTATATTTTCATTTGATAAATATCCGAAAGGATAATCATAAACATATATCCCTACATTAAATTTCTTCTTCTTTATTAATTCTTTACTTGTTTTTCCTTGGGTATTCTCTTTGCATGATGATAATAATATGATAATTGAAATAACTAGTATAATTTTTTTCATTTTTTTTCCTAGTGAGTGTTTAAATATAAATTAATATGTATACATAAAAAAGTCAAGTATTACATTAACAGCTATTTTATTTAGTATATAATTAATTTTTTAATATTATATTTCTACTAATTTGATTTTTGATTTTATCATCATATTCAGCATAATCATTATTCGTAATACTACCTATAATAAAAATATAATTTTTTTTATTTACACAAAAAATAATATATCATTATAAAAAAGTCAATATATTTTACATAGAATTGTAAATTTTTAATACATAAAAAATATTTGCAAAAACATCATCATATATTATAATGTATCATCAATAATATGAATAAATAGCTCATTTTAATTAAATATTTAGATTATTTTAAAGGATATATTTTAATAAATGTCATACTCAGAAAAAATTAGAAATTTTTGTATCATAGCACATGTTGATCATGGAAAAAGTACTTTAGCTGATAGAATAATAGAACATACCAAAGCAGTTTCAAGCAGAGAAATGAAAGCTCAAATTTTGGACTCTATGGATATAGAAAGAGAGAGAGGAATCACTATAAAAAGCCAAGCGGTTAAATTATCTTATCAGGCTAAAGACGGAGAGGTTTATACGCTTAATTTGATAGACACTCCAGGACATGTGGATTTTAATTATGAGGTTTCTCGTTCTCTTGCTGCAT
>NZ_JARHYI010000093.1 GCF_029258575.1 Brachyspira sp.
TATCGTAATTATAGAATTGTGATATTATTTTCCTATACAAAAATTAGCAAATATTTCATTGATTACTTCTTCAGCATCTATTTTACCGCTTACATTACCAAGTATATTATTTAATATATTCATTTCTTCTGCAATTTCATCTAATGAGAATGATTCTTTAGATTTTTCTATACATACATCAATTTGCTCAAGTCCTCTTTCTAAATATCCTTTTTCTCTACTATTTACATAGCTTTCTTTATTGAATATATCAATATCAGAATCTGCCACATGATTTTTTAAAGCATGCATTAATAATTCTTTTCCTTCTTTTGTTTTAGTACTTATATTTATAATGCTTTTGCTTTCTATTTTTTGATTAAATTTGTTTTTTTCATCACTTTTATTTATGATATAAATAATATTTTTATCATTCAATGTATTTAAAAACTCTATTAAATTTATATCATCATCATTTGCATTTGAACTATTATCAAAAACTGCAAGTATAATATCAGATTCATAAGCACATTTTTTTGCTCTTTCAATTCCTTCAATCTCTATATCATTATCAGCCTCTTTATGGAACCCCGCAGTATCCATAAAATAAAAAGGTATATTCTCTATATAGATATTTTCACTTAAAAAATCTCTTGTAGTTCCTGCAATATTTGATACAATGGCTCTTTCATTTCCTAATATCATGTTAAATATACTGCTTTTTCCAGCATTAACTTTTCCAAGTATTGCAACTTTTATACCATTTATTAGATTTTCAACCCTTTTTGAATTTGATAATATATTTCCTATATCATTTTTTATTTGTATAAACATTTCTATTAATTTATCATAAGAAAAAGTTTCAGTATCATCTTCAGGAAAATCTAATTCTCCATAAACAAGCATAAGAGAATTTTTTATATTCTCTCTAAGTTTATCTACCTCTCTTGTAAGCCTTCCTCTCATTTTATATATACTTGCTTCAGCCATAAGTTTATTATTAGAATCTATTAAATCATGTATAGCTTCAGCCTCGCTTATACTAATTCTTCCATTTATATATGCTCTGTATGTGAACTCCCCTTTATTGGCAGTTCTTGCTCCATTTTTTATTAGAAGTTTCATAAGAGAATCTATTACTATAATGCTTCCATGAGAGATAAATTCTATTGTATCTTCTGATGTGAATGTATTAGGCGATAGGCTAGATAGTACTATAAGTTCATCTATAGGTGTATTATTTTCATCTTTTATTAGAGCATAGTAGCTTTTTCTATGTTCAAAATTCTTTATATTTTTATTTTCATTATTAGCATAAAAACATATCTTTGATGCTATTTCTAATGCTTTACTTCCAGACATTCTTATAACGGCTAATGCACTTTTTGAATACGGAGTTGCTAATGCTACTATTGTATCTTTTATATCGTATTCATTCATATTTTTTACTCTTTATTATTTTCAATTAATTATTCTATATTTTTTCTATTTTTCTATATTCATTAGATTATTTTCAAGTTTTTTATTTTCTTTAAGTTCTTTTTTTAATCTTTTCTTTTCTAACTTTCTTATTTTTTTATTTTCTTTTTCTTCCAATTTTAATGCTGTATATAAGTTACCGTTATTTATTATATAATCAATACAAAAATCATAGTCTTTTTGCATTATATTGAGTTCTGGTACTTGTTTTGCAAATTTAACATAATCAGATTCTTTAAACATATTTATAATGTATTCACTTTCATTAAACATATTTTCTTTAAATAATTGATTAATTTCACTTGTAGTCATATCATCTATATTGAATCTGAATCTTTTTGTTAAATATCTTTTAAATATAAAAGTTAATTCAAAATAATATTCTGCATATTTATTTTCATTATAATAATTATTGATATCCATATTTTTTAAAGCATTCAAAGCTTCAGTATCTTCTTTTATATTTATCTTTTCATTAAATTTCTTTTCTATATATTTTACAATAGCAAAAATTAAAATTATCAGTCCTATAACAGCAAAAACTATTAATACAGCAAATACCCATATATATTTAGGCATTTCTATTCCAATAGTTCCTTTCATAGCAGGTAAAGTTTCTCCATCTGAGAAAGGATATACTAATACTGTAATATCTTCCCCATGAAGTTCTTTGTATTCATTATTATAATTATATGAAATTTTGAATGGATATACTACAAATTGTCCTACATCATAAAAACCTAATTTATATTTTATGATTCTTTCTTTATAGTTTCCTATATCTCTATCTTTCTTTTCTACGGATATAATACGACATTTATTTTCTCTGTCATCGAATGATAAATCTTCAAAATTATAATCTATATTATTTTTTGATATTATTCTAACTTCATAATCTATAGTGTTTCCAATAATAACATTAACAGATGAAATTTTTGTAACAGCACTTACTACAGTATTTTTATCTATTTTTTTAGAGCATGATATTAATGCTGCAAATATCATTATTAATAATATAAATGATTTTTTCATGAAATTAAACTAATCCTATATAATCTATTGTTTTCTTCTTTCATTTCTATTTCAAATAAATAATAAGGAGTTTCAAAATAATCTATGAACTTATTTCCCCATTCTATCATAGTAATTCCATTTTCTCTAATCTTATCTTTAAAACCTATATCATCAAGCTCATCTTTATCTTCAAGTCTGTATAAATCTACATGTCTTAATATACTTTCTTTTCCATTTAATATTATATCATATTCATTTATTAAAGTAAAAGAAGGACTACTTACAATGTCTTCGCTTTTCATTAATCTTGACAGTATTCTTATAAATGTAGTCTTACCAAACCCAAGATTACCTTCCATTATAACAAGGTCTCCGTCTTTTAATATGCCTTTCAAGTATTTAGCAATATGGTTTATATTTTCAAGGTTTATATCTTTTTCTTCTTTAAGAATATCTTTTTTCATAGTTTTTTATTTTTTATCAATTAAAATATTTTGGAAATAATATATTATAGATTATTATTTGTCAAATATTCACTATCATATTTTTTATCATTATAAATTGATATCATTTCAAGAAGGGAAAATATTGATATTAATCTCAATGAAAAATTATTCATATCAAGTCCTGCAAGTATAAACATTGTAAATATTATTAATCTAGGATAATAAATTTTTGATATTATTGATGTCATAAAAGATGTAAATAAAGTTATTAAAAACATTATTATAATAACCATATATATAATAAAAGGCAAATATATGACGATACCTAAAGCACTGAAAAATGATATTATGATTAAAAAGAAACTGTTTCCAAATATTAATATTGCAATTATTGATAATATAATAGCCGCTATTACAAAATAGAAAGATTTATTAATATTTTTCATAACAATTTTTTTGATGAAAAACAATATATAAACTACTATAAGTATTAAAAATGAGAAAGATGATAATTTACTCATATAATTGGATATAAAATTAGATATATAATGCAGAATATCTGTATCTATTATTTTATTTGCTGATATCAAAATGTAGTTAATATTAGATGATGATAAAGATACAAGAATAAATATATATAATCCTCTTTCTAATTCTATTGTGTTTTTTGATAGTATTATTGAAATTAATATTTTTATTGTAAGAATGAATATTGATATAAAGTATAATAATTCAATAACATTATGTACATTAATATCCATAGCATATAATTTCAATGTACCTAATATTAGAAAAGCTATTCCAATTACAGCAGTTAATAAATCTGAATTAAATATACAACTATAAAATTTATAGAATACTAAAAGAAAGAATGATATTGATATTGTATAATCTAAAATAACTGTTATTAAATATATAAGTGAATTATTATCTATAACTACAGATCTGAAAAATAAATAGTTAAAAAATACAACAGTAATTAATATGTATGACCAGAAATTATAAGTGCCTACAAAAGAAATATTTTTATTCATTTGAATCATTAACTGCTATCCGATTATAATATATTATAATAGTAATATTTTTATTAAAAAATTTCAAGGACTTCAAATATATAGTTTCTATTTGAATTTATTTTTATATTTAACTCTTTTTTACTATTTTTTAATAAATCATATACTGTATAATTTTTATAATCATTAAGATTAGATTCTATCATTTGAAAAGGAAATATATAAAGAGGTATTTTACTTTGATCATTATCTTTAGCATGTACTGCATATAAATATATTTCTTATTCTAATTTTATATTATTATTTTTTATGATATTATCTTTTTCTTTTATTGCCGTTCTTACTCTGTTATACCTTTTTTGATTATCAAGAAAATTGCCTTCAAATAAAGTTATATTAATCATATTATAAATAATTATAAGTATTTTTTATAAATTCTCCTGTATGCTGTAAAATATTGTAATTAAATGTGCTTCCTTGATAAAAATATTGTTTTATTGTATTATTAAATAATGCTTTTACAGGAGAGAAAATAATGTTAACTTTTAAAAATATAGATGATAAAGAAATGCAAAATATTATTGATACCAAAGAAGTGAGCGATGATATAAAAAAAGCTTCAGAGAATGTTTTGGCTATATTCACTCAAGATTGGTGCAGTGATTGGAAGGGACTAAAAAGAGAATTAGATGCCAATGAAAATAATTCAAATATAGATATTACTATTTTTATTTGTATGTACAATCAAAGTTCATTATACGAGCCTTTTATGAATTTCAAAGAAACAGTATGGAATAATGGTTTAATACCTTATTTAAGATACTATAAAAATGGTTCATTAGTAAAAGATACAAATCATTTGCCTTTTCAGAGATTAATAAAAGCATTTGAATAATAAAAATATGTTTAAAATTAAAAGGGCAGTAATTGGAAATATTGATGATATTTCTATTCTTGCCAAAAATATATATTTGAAATATAATTCCAATTTGGATAGCAAAGAAGGAATTAATAATGTTCTAGCATTCATATCGCCTGATAGTATGAAATTAAGATTTTATATGGAAGGCTCTTTAATACTTATAGCAGTTAATAATAATGAAAAATCTATTATTGGTATGCTTGAAATAACTGATTTTAATCATATTTCACTTTTTTTTGTAGATGATAAATATTTCAAATTAGGTATAGCCAGAAGTTTATTTGATGAAGCAAAAAAAATTATTAATTCAGATAAATACACTATGAAATCAAGTCATTATGCTTTGGAGTTCTATAAGAATCTAGGATTTGTAGAATTATATAATGATATTCAGGAAGAGAATGGCGTACATTTTCATTATATGATTTATTAAATCTATTTGTAAAAATATTAATATTATATTATAATTAACATAATATATTTATTTTTAATCGGAAGTACTATGGAAAATATTTTGCAAGT
>NZ_JARHYI010000124.1 GCF_029258575.1 Brachyspira sp.
ATGCAGACAATTATGCAAAGATATGTTATTGAAGCTAAAAAATAAAAAAAGCAATAATAATATATATTCTGACAGCACATTCAGTACATTTGAAACGGATTTATCTAATATTATATATACTTTCGGACTTTCAGATATTGAAAATAGAGATACTAAAAGAATTATTATTGCGGTATTAAAACCAGAACATAAAAAAATATTATCCTTGCTTTCAAAAGGATATACTCAAAAAGAAATAGCTAAAGAGCTGAATCTCTCTCAAAGTAATATATCTCAAAAATTAAACACAGTAAAAAAAGAAATTAAAGAATCTTTAACTGATATAATGCCATACATCCTATAATTTTTGAATTATCCTTATATTTTTTTATATAAGTGTATGAATATAAATATAAGGATAAAACATGTCAAAAAACAGTATAACAGAATTAAATAAAAAAGAAAGCTAATTAATTGAAAAATACATAAAACTAAAAAATGAAGAGAAAAAGAATAAAGAAAATATTGAGGCTATGAAAGATGATGTTCTTAAAATATTAAAAGAACATGAAGGTAAAATTGTGCATAATGGATATAACATTTCAATGCATGAGAATACATCGTATCAATACAGTGAAGCTGTAGTAAATATAGAAACAGAAATTAAAGTATTAAAGCAAAGAGAAGTAACGCTTCAAATAGCAAAAGAGAAACAAACAACTGAATATATAAAACTTTATGAATTAAAAAAGGATTAATAAATGCTTAATGAAAATACATTAAATAAAATCGGTATAAATAAGAAATGGCTTGAACCATTAAATAATGCTTTTGATAAATATAATATTACAGATACAAAAGAAGCCGCTATGTTTTTAGCACAAACTACTCATGAAAGTAATGATTATAAAAGACTTGAAGAAAGTTTTATGTATACTCCTAAAAGGCTTTTTGATGTTTTCAAAAAAAGAGTTGGAAGTTTAGAGAATGCCAAAAAATTATGTCTTCAAGGAGCTGAGGCTATAGCTAATTTTGTTTACGGCGGACGCAAAGATTTGGGGAATGCTGAAGATGAAGGATATAAATACAGAGGAAGAGGAATTATTCAGCTTACTGGAAAAAATAATTATAAAAATTACGGCAAAAAAATAAATGCTGATTTAGTTAATAATCCAGACTTAGCAAAAGAAGAAAATAATGCTATAGAGATTGCATTGTTATTTTGGAGAGAAAAAGGCTGCGGACTTCTAGCCTCTCAAGGAGATGTGAAAGGCGTTACTAAACTTATTAACGGCGGATACAACGGACTTGAAGACAGAAAACAAAGATATGAAAATATCTTAAAAATACTGCAGTAATAAGGATAATAAATGGCTGCTAAAGAAAGTAAGACTTCTATGCTGGAGAAAAGATTAAACCGTCTTGAGCTTCAAGTCGGATATAATGAAGACGGTACAAAAAACGGAAACGGTATTATTCATAAAGTAGAAGAAGTAAAAGAAGAAATAAAAAACCTCAGAAATGATATAAAAAGCTATGACACATATTTAGATAATCTCTCTGAAGATTTTGTCAAAACAGATCTTCGTATAGAACAGATTGATAAAAAAATAGATGATTTTATAGAGAGCAGAAAAAGAATATATGAGAACTTAGAAAAACAAAAAAGAGAAATAGAAGTATCTGTAAAAGAAATTAAAGAAGAATTAAAAGGCAATATCACTATGGAAACATTGAAAAAGGTACAAAAAGCAGTAATTGGTATTGCAGGGCTTATAGGTGCAGTAACTACAATAATCGGTGCTTTGCTTTATTTTACTAAATAAAAAGAATAAAAGGAAATAGATTAAATGATAACAGCAGCTTCAGTTTTTACTTTTCTTAATAGTAAATTAGGAAAGTCTTTAATATTAATGAGTATTATTGCTTTCATAATTGCAGGTATTACTTTTTTTATTACTCATAAAGAAAGTAAGGTTAAGCAGAGAGAAAAGGAAATAGAGAAACAAAAAGAAGATATTAATAAACTTAATATAGAAAATCAAAAATTAAAAAATGAAATAGAGTTTATTAAAGAAAATGATAAGTTCAAAGATAGTTTTAGTAATTCTAGTGTGATGATAAATAATTTATCATCAGAGGATTTGACAAGGAAAGAATATGAAACATTTTATAATATTTCTAATAATTTTTATAAGTATTTCCGCTTTAACAATTTGCAGAAATCAAATAAAGTTAAAGAAACTGTATCTGCTGATTTTTACAGCTATGATATTAACTTCATGCTCTGCAAAAATAAAATATATCAAAACACCGCTTTCCTCACCGCCGAAAATCTTTATTATAAAACCAATCACAAACAGACAGGATTTAATGAGAAATTATCAGGAGAGTATCATAAAAATAGGAGAATGGCAGTTATGGTATAACATACAGGCACAAACTAATTATTATAAATACAGTAAATAAAATATAAGGAGTGTAAAATGAATATTCTTAAAAGAATATGGGACAAAATCAAAGAGTATAAAGCAAGCATTATATTATATTTTATAATGCTTATAGTCAGTGTAGGAACAGATATATTTATGGGAGGTTTTAATCCTCCTAAATATATAGCATATGCTTTTTTATTTGCAGTGCTGCTCATTGTAATGAAAGTGTATAAGCAGAAAATTAATAATGCTTTGGATCAGGCTATAGAAAATAATAAATTATACTTTTTAAAGAAATATAAAATCACTGTGATAATGTATTTAATGATGCTTGCAGTAAGTATCAGCTCTGATATA
>NZ_JARHYI010000126.1 GCF_029258575.1 Brachyspira sp.
TATTATATACTATATCCATATGTATTTCATCGGATATTATATAAACATTATATTTTTTGCATATGTCTATTATTTTTTTTATTTCTTGAATAGTCCAAACTTTTCCTACAGGATTATGAGGAGAAAAGAATATAAATACTTTTGATATTTTACATTTTTCTTCAAAGTCATTAAAATCTATTTCATATTTTGAATCTATATTTGTTAATGAAGAAGTTAACATATTTCTATTATTTGCTTTTATAGTTTTGAAGAAACCATCATAAGCTGGAGTTAGTATCAATATATTATCATTAATATCAGATTTCATTCTTATAAAATTTGATACAGAATATATAACACTGGGACTATATACTATATCATCTTTATTCACAGAAAAATCAAATCTTTTTTTATACCATAATTCTATAGAATTTTTGAAATCATCATGATTCCATCTGCTGTATCCGAATATTTTATGATTTACTCTATCAATCAAAGAATCAATAATTTCATCAGGAGACTGCAAATCCATATCAGATATAGTAAAAGGTAAAAGGTCATTAACTCCAAATCTGTCTTTAATATAATCCCATTGAGTGCAGTATGTTCCTTTCCTATCTATAATAGTGTCAAAATTCATAATATTTTCCTAATTAAATATTTTTATAGTATTGCTGCATAATTTTGTTTTATTAATTATTAATTATGCAGCATACACTTTTAATTAATAATTTTTAACTATTTATAAGCTTATCCAATTTATTTTTTACAACATGAACTTGAGGTCCTATTATTATTTGAAGATTCGTAGCATCTAATTTAACTATGGCTATAGCACCTGTAGCTTTTATTTCATCTTCATTTATCAAAGCCATATCCTTAACAACTAATCTAAGTCTTGTAATACAGTTATCAAGAGATACAATATTTTCTTTTCCGCCTATAGCTTTTAACATTCTTTCAGCATCATAACCTCCAAGTTTTAAATCGTCTCCTTCATTGATAACCTCTCTTCCAGGTGTCTTTAAATTAAATTTCAATATAGCGAATTTAAATACAAAGTAATATACAGCAAACCATACTGCCCCTACAACAGGTACTAAATACCAATGAGTTTTTGTTCCCTGTAGTACCCCAAATACTATAAAGTCTATTAAGTTTCCATCTGTGTTTCCTATGGCAACTTTTAATATACCCATAACCATAAATCCAAGTCCAACCATAATACAATGGAATACATAAAGTACAGGAGATATGAATAGGAATATAAACTCTAAAGGTTCAGTAATACCTCCTATCATACATGCTATTACACCTGAAGTTAATAATCCTTTTATTTTCTTTTTATTTTTAGGTTTTGCAGTATGATACATAGCAAGTGCCACGGCAGGAAGTCCGAATAGATAAGAAGGCATTTTTCCTTGAGATAAGAATCTAGTAACATTAGGATCTAAAATACCATTTGCAAATTCTTTATAGAATATAGTTAAAGCTCCTGATACGGCTTCTCCATTGACAACAGCATCTCCTCCTGCAGAAGTAAATCTTATCATAGCCACAAGTATATGATGAAGTCCAAAAGGTCTTAATAATCCTTCTCCTGTACCGAATAGGAATGGTCCGAAAATACCTGCTTTTCCTATTAAATTACCAACCCCTATAATTAATTTATTGAAAGTAGGCCATATAAAAGGTATGAGTAAACTTATTAGTCCTACTATAACTAAAGTAGCAATAGGTACAAATCTTGCTCCTCCGAAAAATGCTAATGCATGAGGAAGCTTAATTTCATGAAATTGATTATGTATTTTAGCAACGATGATACCTATTAATATACCACCTAAAACTCCTATATCTATACTTTGTATACCCATTACCATAGCCTGTCCTGCAGCTTTCATGTCTTCAGCAGAAGCTAAAGTTCCTGTTGCTTTTAATAAGAAATTAACTGATAAACATGATATAACGAATCCAACATATCCCGAAAAAGCAGCAACACCCTTATCTGCCCTTGCAAGTCCCAAAGGTATAGCTATTGCAAACATAACAGGAAGATTTGAAAAAGCAAAAGAACCTATTGTAGCCATAAATTCAAAAAATATTTTTATAGCGGGTATTTTTAAAAATGGTAAAATTTCTGCTGTTACAGAACTAGCAAATGAACTTCCTATTCCAAGCATAATACCGCATGCTGCAAGTAAAGAAACAGGAAGCATAAAAGTTTTTCCTAATCCTTGAAAAAATTCCCAAAAGTTAACTTTCTTATTCATATAACATACCTCAACACATTAATTTATTATTGAATGTATTAATATTTATCATATAAAAATTTTAAATCAATATAAATAATATTTCACTTTTTTTTGAATTTTTTTGTATAGTTCAGTTATGATAATATTTTTTTATTAGGGATATAATCTTGTCAGAATTTTTTTGTTTTTTTATTTCCTCAAGTAAAAAATTATATTCCGACAGTTTCATTATTTGTGATACTATATGCAGATGTTCTGTTTTATTATTAGTAGATATAAAAAATAAAATACTAGCTTTTTGATTATCTATTAATATTGGCTTATCAAGTATGATTAAATATATACAAGAAGAATTTTCAGTATCATTAATTGAGGTATACATATTGCTGAATAAAAATATATTCTCCTTTATAAAAAAATATTTGCCAAATTTATTTATTGTATTTTTGAAATTGCTAATATACTTTTTATTAAAAACGATATTTAAAATATATTCTATATTTGAGCTCTTCTTTATAATATAAATATTTTTCTTTTTTAAAATTTTTGATATTTTATAATCAAAAGCATTGTTTATATCATTATCAATAAATCCTGCAAATTTCTTTCTTATTTTTTCTATTAATATTCCTTTATCATAGTAATTTTTATCTATTATTCTTACTAGTTCCTTCAATGAAATTTTATTATTTGGATAAGTATATTTTTCTATTATTCTTGATATATAATAAATTTCCTCATCTCTCAAAGGTTCCTGAAGATATGATATATTATTATTAACACTTGATTTTACTTTATTAAATATATCGATTTTAATATTGTTAAAATCTAATTTATCATCTATACAAAAATTATTTTTTATTCTGTATATCGCAGGTACAAGATATTTCACAAGTTCATCTACTAATTCTTCTTCTATTGCTGCATTCATATCCTCTAAAATTTTTAATATAAATTTTTCTGATATTATTTTATTTTCATAGAAATGTTCATTATAATATTCACTTAAAAAATATTCGGTTAAATGAAGTATTTCATATTTATAATTCTGATTTTTGTTTATAGCAGAGTTAAAAAAATTATTTAAAATATTTTTTATTTTTCTATATTCAGGTAATTTACTTAGAAAATCAGCATTATTTTTTTATCTATTAGATGATGATTTTGTATTCTTTCCAAAGTAGCTATTAAATATGCATACATAATATTTTTGAATTTGTTGGAAAAGTTATATTTGAATTTTTTTTCTACTTCTGATATAACCTGATTTATTTTATCTATGTCTATTTTATTTATATAATCTTTTAATATTGATAATTCTAATTTTTCACTAGGATATAATACTTTTATATAATTAATTTTGTTAATATGAATATTCATATATTGCATCATATATAAAAATTTTAAATGCCTTAATTTCTTTTCATTACCGCCTAATATTATTTTATTAATTTCTAAATAAAAATATAAATCAAAATTATTAAGATATTTTTTTAAATCATTAATATCATTTTTAATAGTTGTTCTGCTTACATTTAAAAAATTTTCTAACTTTGCTATATTAGTATTATCTTTAAAAAGAAAATTAAATAAAATATATTTTTTTCTTTCCTCCTGAGAAAGTAAATATTCGCTTATTGGTATTTTATCTATAAAATCAATTAAGGCATTTTCATCTATATTAAAATAAAGTTTTCCGTTTTTTATATATATTTGAGGTATTGAATATTTTTTTAAATAATAGTTAATATTATAAATATAATATCTTAAAGCCCTAGATGTGAGTTTATATTTTTCTACTAATATATTAATGGATATTTGATTATTATTAATTTCTTTTAATATATCAAAATAAATTCTATTTAAACTCATATTTTAATTTAATGCTTTTAATTCTTCAACCTCTTTAGCAAATAGTTTTAATGCACTTTCTACAACATCAGGTTTAGTCATATCAACACCAGCAACTTTTAAATTCTCTATAGGAGTTCTGCTTCCTCCACTTTTTAAGAATTTCAAATAATTATCTCTGTTTGTATAATCATTTTTAGCATTGCCCTCAAACACGCCATTAGATAATGCAACTGCTGCCGACATACCAGTAGCATATTTATAAACATAGAATGAGCGGTAGAAATGAGGTATTCTCAAAGCCTCTAAATCGCTTGTTTCTTCAAGTACAGCTTTCTCTCCGAAATATTTTTTTAGTAAATCTTTATAAACTGTTCTTATAAGTTCCAATGTTGTAGGGTTTCCTTCTTCTGCTTCCTTATGAATTATATGTTCAAATTCTGCGAACATAGTTTGTCTGAATACTGTAGCAACAAATCCATTTATATCTTTATTGAGTAAAAATGCTTTCACTTCTTTTTTGCTTTCATTTTGCATTAAATAATTAAATAAAAGTTTTTCATTGAAAGTAGATGCAACTTCTGCTTCAAATATAGTATAATCATGATGCTGATAAGGATTATTCTTTCTGCTATAATAACTATGCATACTATGTCCAGCCTCATGTGCTAATGTGAATACTGATTCAATGCTTTCATTTCTAAAATTTATAAGTATATAAGGCTCTGAATTGTAGCAACCTGCCGAAAATGCTCCACTTGTTTTACCTTTATTTTCGTATTTATCAACCCATCTAGAATTAAGTCCGTTTGTAAGAGTATTTACATATTCTTCACCTAAAGGAGATAATGCTTTATTTAAAACTCCTATAGCTTCATCGAATGTATGATGTATCTTAACATCTTTCACTACAGGGGCATATTTATCATACTGTCTGAAATCATTAATACCTAATTTATTAGCACAATATTCATAATATTTATGCAAAGCAGGTAAAGCATTATGCACACTTTCAATCAAGCTATCATAAACACTTATAGGTATATCATCACCGAATAATTCCATTTCTCTTACACTATTGTAATTTCTTATTCTGGCATCGAAAATATCCTGTTTAATTTGGCTTGCATAAAGTTCGGCTAATGTATTTTTATGCTTATCATATTCTTTATAAAATTGATTATAACTGTTCTTTCTAATTTCCCTGTCTTGGCTTTCCTGAAAACTTGAGAATGTTGCATGAGTTAATGGAGTTTTTTCTCCGTTATGTTCTAATTCTCCAAAGTCCAAATCTGCATCATTTAAAGTATCAAAAACATTTGAAGCTGTTGATGATAATTCTCCTTGAAGTGCTAATATTCTTTCCTCTTTTTCTGATAGGGTATGAGGCTTATATTTAAGTATTTTATTTAAATATATTAAATAGTCTTTTAAAACTTCATCTTTCAAAAAACTATTGATTTTATCATCTTCTATGCTCATTAATTCAGGTTCAAAATAACTTAAATTGGCAGAGAACTCTGATGAAAGTTTATAATATCTTGCAACTTTGATATTAGAATCATTATTTGTTAAATCTTCTGTTTGTTTTAAGAAGGCATAAGAACCTAATTTTTCTAGTATTATAGATGCTTTCATCATACTATCTAATATGTTTTTTAACTCTGATGCTGATTTTGATAAATTTCCTTTGAATTTTATAACTTCATTTGAAAAGTCTTCTATAAATTTAAAATCTTTTTCAAACTCTTCATCATTTTTATATAATAGACTTAAATCCCAAGTATCTTCTATTTTTACATCTTTTCTTTCTATTAAAATATTTGATTTATTTTCACTGCTCATATTTAAGACCTATAAATGATATAATCTTAATTTAGCCAGTCTAACTACATCATCAAGC
>NZ_JARHYI010000141.1 GCF_029258575.1 Brachyspira sp.
GCTTTTTCAGCATCTTCTGTTAATACTTGATACATAAGTCTAGTTTCAGGATTCATAGTAGTTTCCCATAATTGATCAGCATTCATCTCGCCTAAACCCTTATATCTCTGTATATCATATTTTTTATTTTTATTTTCAGCTAGTATTTTATCTCTTTGATCATCAGAGTATGCGTATACAAAATTCTTTTTATCAAAACTTATTTTGTATAGAGGAGGAACAGCTATAAATATATGTCCCAAGTCTATTAAAGGACGCATATATCTGAAGAAGAAAGTTAAAAGTAAAGTTCTTATATGTGAACCGTCAATATCAGCATCTGCCATTATTATGACTCTGCCGTATCTTATTTTAGATATATCAAATGAGGAACCTACTCCGCATCCTAAAGCAGCAATGATAGGTTTTAAACTCTCATTATCTATGATCTTATCAAGTCTTGCCTTTTCTACATTTAATACTTTACCTCTAAGAGGCAGAATGGCTTGAAAATGTCTGTCTCTTCCTCCTTTAGCAGTACCTCCTGCAGAATCTCCCTCTACCAAATATACTTCGCATTTATCTACTTCCTGCTCTGAACAGTCAGCCAATTTACCAGGTAATGAATCGCTTTCTAATGCATTTTTTCTTCTGGCTAAATCTCTTGCTTTTCTAGCAGCTTCTCTAGCCTGTGCCGCAGATATAATTTTTTCCAATATGGCTTTTATAACTTTAGGGTTTTGAGAAAAATAATCATTAAGTCCTTCAACTACAAGTTTTTCTGTTACTGTTCTTACTTCTGTGTTTCCTAATTTTGTTTTTGTCTGTCCTTCAAATTGAGGATTAGGTATTTTTACGGACACTACAGCAACTAAACCTTCTCTAGTATCTTCACCCATAAATGTTATTTTGCTTTTTTATCTAATTCAAGTTTTTTAGCAAAGTCAGTATAAACTCTTGTTAAAGCAGTTCTAAATCCTACTAAATGAGTACCTCCTTCAGTAGTATTAATATTATTACAATAAGTAAATATATTTTCATTATAAGCATCAACATATTGCATAGCTACTTCTACATCAGTCTTATCTTCATTTTTATGTAAGTATATAGGCTTATCATGTAATGATTTTTTATTTTCATTTAGGTGAGTAATAAACATTTCTATACCGCCCTCATAATAAAAATCATTACTAACAGTTTTAGATTCTCTTTTATCTGTAAGAGTTATTTTTATTCCTCTGTTTAAGAAAGCTAACTCTCTTAATCTATTGGCAAGTATTTTATAATCATATTCTGTAGTTTCAAATATTTCTACATCAGCTTTAAATGTTACTTTAGTACCTGTTTTTGAAGTTTTTCCAACTTCTTTTACAGGTTCTTCAGGCACACCTTTATGATATACCTGTTTATAAAGCTTTCCGTCTTTACTTACTTCCGCCACTAACTCTGTACTTAAAGCATTAACTACAGATACACCTACACCATGCAAACCGCCTGATACTTTATATGTTTCATTATCGAATTTACCACCTGCATGCAATTTAGTCATTACAACTTCTAAAGCTGATATCTTCAATTTAGGATGCATATCAACAGGTATGCCCCTTCCATCATCTTCTACTTCTATTATATTATCTTTTTTAATAGTTACAGTTATATTCTTACAATATCCTGCCATAGCTTCATCTATACTATTGTCTACAACCTCATATACTAAATGATGCAAACCTTGAACTCCTGTAGAACCAATATACATACCCGGACGTTTTCTAACAGGGTCTAGTCCTTCCAAAACTTGAATATTTTTCGAGCTATATGTTTTTTCTGCAGCCATATTTGTAATTTTCCTCTTAAATATTTATTAATTTATTTCCAAATTTTAATGTATATATTATACAATGAATGTAATAATATTACAAATTTGAATTACAGTATTTTTATTACAAATGTTAGAATATTCTAATTTTTTAATAAAAAAATATATTTTTATTGAATGTATAACGAAATAAAATATTTTTATATCCTTTCAAACAAATACAAAATAATTATTATAGTCTATTATTCCTTGAAATCTTTTATTTATTAAGAACAATAATCAAATGTAATAAATTTATATACATATAGATATTTAAAAATGATATTAAAAAATGTAAAAAAGATATTAAAAGAAATAAAAAATAAACAAAAATTGTCAAAAAACATTGACATAAAAATAAAAAAAGTATACTATTTGTCTATGGAAAATATAAGAATATCACTAAAAATACTAATCGCTGAAATCAGCAATCAGCAATCAGCAATCAGCAATCAGCAATCTAATCATTCTTTAATTAACAAAAAATATCAAAATAATAATCATAACTTTATACTAATTATACTATGCCAGCAAACTCTTTTTGCGTTGCAGAAATTAATTAATATATCAAAACTAATATATCATAAAATATTAAATAATCTTTCAAAATACAAACTTAACATAATAAAGAAATATTCTCATTTCTATAATTCAGCAGTAAACATTAAAATAATGTTTATAATACAAAAAAATTATTAAAAGGAGTTCAGACTATGAACAAAAAGATTTTATCTATTTTTATAATGATAATGGCTTTATCATTACTTGGCGTAAGCTGCAACAAAACAACCACACCACCTACCACACCTGAAACACCTACCACACCTGACAACCCTGGAACTGACCCTACACCAGAACCAGAACCAGAACTTAAAGACTTTGTTAGTATAACAGCTAGTGCTGGAACTGCTACAGGTAGTCCTTTAGATTTTAATAAGGCTAGTAATGCCGCTATTAAAAGACCTTTAACACTTACTGTTAAACCAGACGATGTAAAAGAATTAAAATACGCAATTAAAGACGTAGTAAAAGATACAGGAGATTCAAGTGAAAATAATGCAAATTCTGTATTAACAAAGACACATTTTTCTTACGATGGAACTAATTTAAGTATTAGCGCTGAAGGAGTAAGAGAAGTATCTAAACTTGGCGAAGGAAAATACAATCAGGTTAAGGTTACCATAACTGTATCAGCTACTGGATATAATCCTAAAGATGTTGTAGTATATGTAAAAATTTCTAAGTAATATAGTTTTAGGTTTGTTGTAAGAGTATATAGGGGAGAGTGTTACTCGCCTCTATATACCCGTTACCCAAATAATATTATAACATAAAAGCTATTACATTTCATAATCTAAACACATTTATTCAAGCCTTTATAGTATCCTAATTTGGTTTGATTAAATAATATAATATTGCCCCTTGCTTGAGTTTCAAGTTAAGGGGTTTTTTATTTATTACGCATGCCATATATAATAAAATTTAATAATCAATTCATCTAAAAAATAATAACATAGAAATAAATAATAAAAAAATTAATAATTTAATATCTTTACAAACTTTTATATTATTAGTATAATATTGCACAATAAAATTATATTAAGGAAATTATAAATGGCTGTAAAATGTGTTTGGTGTGGAAATGATATTAAAGAAATAGAAGGGCAGGCTACTATGGATACTTGTGATGAATGCGAAGATTTTTTTGAAGAGCATATTGATGATATATCCGAATCTTTAAATGAACTTCTTAAAAAAAATGAAAATTCATCTTCAAAGCCTACAGAAAAAAAAGCATGGATAAGCTATTCCCTTATAACTGCTATTCATATGTTAAGTTCCAGACCATATATAGAATTTAAAGATTCCAAATATAAAGATTTAATTGTGAATAATAAGAAATGAAAAAATTACATATCTTATAATAACTGTTATATGTTTTTGTTTTACAGTAAGTTTAACTCCAATAAATACTGCATTAATCAATATAAAACGATAAAACAATTAACTTCAGCTAAATGTATGTGTCATCTAAATGGTAATCATAAGGGATATCATTCCCTATGCTTTATAATATTGATTATTAGTATACAAATATTTTTCTAATTAGTAATTATATATAGTATAATTTTTTATATTTAATTTAAAAATATAAATTCCGATTATAAAATAGTTAGAATATATTTTAAAGATAGAGAAATGGAAGAGATAAAAAAATATTGGAATGAATTTTTAGATATTATAAGTGAAGATGATGAGTTTGCTGGTGCTGCATTGCTTAAGGGTAGTATTTTTATAGCTGATGATGAAAATAAGGCTGATATAGTATGTTCAGGAGATTTCAGTGCTGCTCATATAAAGAAAGATTTTTTAGGAAGAATAAAAGATTTTTTTGAAGATAAATTAGGGCATAGTATAGATATAAATGTTAAAGTGGATGCTGAACTTGTTAATGAGTATTTGAATGCCGAAGAGAATATTAGCAGTGGTAATGAAGAAAGTAAAAATGATTCTAATAATACAGTTATTTCAGATACATCAAAAAAAGAAATTTCTAATAACAAAACTAATTTAAATGAATATTTTATATTTGATAATTTCATACAGGGTAATAATAATAGATATGTATTTGAGGCTGCTAAATATGTATCATCTAATCCTGGTAAAGAATATAATCCTCTCTATATATACGGAAGTGTAGGTATAGGTAAAACGCATTTACTTCAGGCTATAGGCAACAGTTATATTGAAAATAATCCTAATGCCAAAGTTTTTTATATAGATGGAAGCGGTTTCAGAGATGAATATGTATTTGGACTTCAGAATAAAAAGCCAGAAATTTTTAAAAGAAAATATAAATCTTTGGATATGCTTTTACTAGATGATTTACAATTATTAGAAAGTGCTCAGGAAACATCTAAAGAATTATTTGAAATATTTCAGGCTTTGGATAATGCATCAAAACAGATGGTATTTGTAAGTGATAAGCCTCCTAAAGAGTTAAGAAATATAGAAGCAAGATTAAAAAATAGATTTGAAAAAAGCCTTATACTATCAATAGAGCCTCCTCAATATGAAACTAGGCTTGCTATAATAGAAAGAAAACTATTTGATTTGCATACTAATATCGATGAAGAAGTTATGAAATATATGGCAGAAAATATTACTACTGATGTTAGAAAAATAGAAGGTGCCATAAGAGCATATTTATCAGTAAGAGATTTGATGAAAATAACTCCTGATATAGAGCAATGCGAAAAATTAGATATATTTAAAGATTATTTTACAAGCAAACCTAAATTAAATAATGCTACTATAAAAGAAATAAAGAAAATAGTAGCAGATTATTATGGAATAGAAATGTCATCTTTTGAAAGTAGGGATAAAACTAAATTTATATCTAAAGCTAGACATGTAGCCATATATTTAGCTTGCGAATATTCCAAAAAATCTGTTACCGAAATAGGATTAGATTTTAATAGAGATCATGCTTCAATAATTTATGCCAGAGATAAAGTTAAAGATGAGCTTAAAACAGGGTCCCATATATTTTCTGAGATAAATGAAATAATATCAAATATGTCATAAAAATATTAAAATAAATATTAAAAAATGTTGACTTTTATATGATTTTGTATATAATACAAGGGTATTGTTAAATTAATACAATTTTTCATAAACCTCCTTATCACCCTGCTATATTTTCCAGGGTGATACTTTTTTAACCC
>NZ_JARHYI010000012.1 GCF_029258575.1 Brachyspira sp.
ATAAGGCTCTTTATGAAGCTAATAGAATTATGAATACTTCTAGTTTTATAAATGCAGATGTATTAGTGCTGTCTGATTTTATAATGGAAGATATGCCAAGCAACTTAGTAAGTATGTGTACAAAACAGAAAAATAATGGTAATAAATATTTTGCTGTATCTATAGGCAGATTTCCATTTGGTTATTCCTACAGAAGAGTATTTAATAAACATTGGATATTTGATATTGAAAGCGGATTAAAAGAAATTTATTGAATTATAATTCTACTTGCTGCAATTTATACTTTTCATTTTTAGGCATGAAAATATTTATAAATTTGGATGCTTTTTTTATATCTTCAGTTGTATATATATTTATAAATTCATTTTCATTATTTTTATTTATTAAATTATTTTTTTCTAAATATTGTTTAACTGAAATAGCGGTATGATAAGCAGGGTCTATTATATTTTTTATAGAATTATTATTTTTTAATATCTTTTTTATATCATCTGTTATATGAGGATAATGTGTGCAAGCTAATATTAGAGTATCAGAATTAATATCTATATTTTTTAAATAATCATTTAATACTTCCAATCTATTATCATAACTATTCCAATCATTTTCTATCATAGTGCATAATTTTTTGCATGCCAACTGTGTAACTTTCACTCCTTCTCTATATTCATTTATTTTATTTTTATATGCATTTGATTTTACAGTGAATTCTGTTCCCATCACAGATATATTATTATTTTTTGTATTATTCAAAGCATCTATCACCCCATTATATATTACTTCCATAACAGGAATTTTATATTTTTCTTTTAAAATATTATAAGAACATGCAGATATGGTATTGCATGCTATAATTAACATTTTGCATTTTTTATTTACTAAAAAATCAGCCATTTTTAAAGTAAGTTCTATTATTTCTTCTTCTGTTTTATCTCCATATGGTATATTTATATTATCTCCTAAATATATATAGTTTTCATATGGTAATATTGCTAATAATCGTTTTAGTACTGTTAATCCGCCGAATCCTGAATCAAAAATTGCTATTGGCATACTTGACATCTTCGAAATAAACTTCATAATTTTATCCTATTAAGTTAACTAATTATAATTATTATATTTGCTATTTATATAAAGTCAATGATATTGTGATATAAAAGCTATATTTTGTAATAAATTTACTTGTATATAAGTAAAAAATAGTGTATAATTTAGTAATTAATAATTTACATAATAGGAGTATTTGATGAATAGTAGTATTATGGAAGCTTTACAAATAATGCTCATAGGTATGGGTGTTGTTGTATTGTTTTTAATTATATTAGTTTTCGTTATGAAAATAGTTGCCAGTGTAATAGCTCAAGTGGGTAAATTAATGCCTCCTCCCGAAGAAGAGACATCTGCTCAAGCACCAGCAGCGGCACCTATTAGCAGTGATAAAATGGTAGCTGTTGCCATTGCTTTAGCACATGTTCATAGCAGCAAATCTAAATAACCTATATGAGTTTTATAAAAGGAGATATTAATAATGGCTAAAAAAGAAATTAAATTTATGCTAACAGCATTCAGAGATGGTTTCCAATCTGTTTATGGTGCTAGAGTATTATCAAAGGATTTTATGCCAGCTGTAGAAGCATTCGTTAAAGCTGGAGTTACATATTTTGAATCAGGCGGCGGAGCAACATTCCAAAGTGCATTCTTCTATAATAATGAAAATGCATTTGATGTAATGGATACTTTCAGAAAAACAGTAGGTCCTGATGTTAACTTACAAACTTTAGCAAGAGGCGTAAATGTTGTAGGTTTGGAATCTCAGCCTAGAGAAATGATTAAACTTCATGCTGATCTTTTCAAAAAACATGGTATTACAACTATTAGAAACTTTGATGCCTTAAATGATGTT
Source organism: Brachyspira sp. (assembly GCF_029258575.1). Taxonomy (GTDB): domain Bacteria; phylum Spirochaetota; class Brachyspiria; order Brachyspirales; family Brachyspiraceae; genus Brachyspira. The sequence continues at coordinate 1,904 of NZ_JARHYI010000012.1, forward strand.
AATAATCTTATTTTCAGCGGTAAGTGTATTAAAGAGGCTGGACTTAAGCATCAGGTATGTGTTAGTATGATGGCACTTCCTCCAGGATGTGAAGGTGCTCATGATGCTGAGTTTTATGCTAAAGTATTAACTCAGATTAAAGATAAAGTAGATTTTGATTCTGTATGTTTCAAAGATGCATCAGGAACTACAACTCCTCAAGTGGTTTATGATACTATTAAAGAAGCTAGAAAAATTTTAGGTAAAGATGTACATATACAAATGCATAGCCATGAAACTGCAGGTATAGGTGCTGTTCAATATAGAGCTGCTTTAGATGCTGGTGCTGATTGTATAGACCTTTCAGCTGCTCCTGTATCAGGTGGTACTTGTCAAACAGACTTAATAGTTATGTGGCATGCTTTAAGAGGAACTGAATACAGTTTAAATATAGATATAGATAAAATTAGAGAGGCTGAAGAAGTATTTAAAGAATGTATGAAAGATTATTTCTTACCTCCTGAGAGTAGAACAGTTGAACCAATGATTCCATTCGCTCCAATGCCTGGTGGAGCTTTAACTGCTAATACTCAAATGATGAGAGATATTAATGTAATGAATAGATTCCCTGAAGTTATAAAAGCTATGACTGAAGTAGTTAAAAAAGGTGGTTTCGGTACTTCTGTAACACCTGTATCTCAATTCTATTTCCAGCAGTCATTCAATAATGTAATGCAGGGAGAGTGGAAAAAGATAGCTGATGGTTATGGTAAAATGGTATTAGGTTATTTTGGAAAAACGCCTTCTACACCAGATCCAGAAATAGTAAAAATAGCAAGTGAACAATTAGGATTACAGCCTACTACAGAACTTCCTATGGATATAGATGATAAAAATCCTAAAAAAGGAAGAAAAGCTGCTGAACAGGCTTTAAAAGATGCTGGTATCACCGATCTTTCTGATGAAAATGTATTTATAGCTGCTGCTTGTAAAGAGAAAGGTATTCAATTCCTTAAAGGTGAAGCTAAACTTGGTATTAGAAAGAATGCTGGCGGTACTTCTGAAGGCGTTAAAGCTACAAGTAATGAAGTTACAGTTACAGTAGGCGGTTCTAACTATGGTATAAAAATAGAAAATGGTAAAGCTATAGTTGATGGAATAAGCTATGATTATAGCATTAAAGATGGTATAGTTGCTAGTACTGCTCCTGCTTCTTCAGGTTCTGCTACTCCTATTACAGCAGGCTTACCTGGTACTGTATTAAAAATAGTTGCTCCTGTAGGAACACAAGTTCAAGATGGTAGTACTATATTAATTGTAGAAGCTATGAAAATGGAAGTAGAAATAAAATCTTCTGCAAATGGAGTAGTTAAAGAAGTTAAAGTTAAACCAGGTGATGCAGTAGTTGCTGGTCAGGAATTGGCTATTGTAGGTTAATTATCGATGTGATTATAAGGAGATAAAAAATAATGAAAAAAGTATTTTTAGTATTTGCACTTATCTTTATGACAGCATCAGTAGTGTTGCCTCAAGAGAATAATCAGGAGCCTCTTAATATAAAAGATTCTCTTATTTCTTTGATGAGAAATACTGCTTTCGGCGGTTTATTCCCTAGAAGTGAAAAAGATATAGCAGAAGCTCAGGCTAAAGTTGAAAAAAGCAAGCAAGAAAAATATCAAACTAAACTTAATGATATTAAAGTAAAATCTGCTCCTTTATGGCAGAATGCTATAATGATTTGTGTAGGTTTACTTTTAGTTTATCTTGCTATAGCTAAGGGATTCGAACCATTACTTCTTATTCCTATAGGTATGGGAGGAATACTTGCTAATATTCCTATAGCAAATATTGCAGCTTTACCTGTAGTAGAAGTTATTAATGGTTTACCTGTTACTATAAGTAGCGGAGGTTTTTTAGGTCAAATATACACTTTTGGTATTGAATCAGGATTATTTCCATTATTCATATTTATAGGTGTAGGTGCTATGACAGATTTTGGACCACTTATTGCTAACCCTAAAACTGCTTTATTAGGGGCTGCTGCTCAAATAGGTATATTTGGTACTTTATTGGGTGCTATGATTATATCTACATATATACCTGTTATTTCTTTCACATTAAAAGATGCTGCTTCTATAGGTATCATTGGCGGTGCTGATGGTCCTACAGCTATATTTACAGCTTCAAGACTTTCTCCTGGATTATTAGGAGCTATTGCGGTTGCTGCTTATTCATATATGGCATTGGTTCCTATCATTCAGCCTCCTATTATGAAATGGCTAACTACTGAAAATGAAAGAAAAATTCAGATGAAACAGCTTCGTCCTGTAACTAAAAGAGAAAAAATTATTTTCCCTCTTACTGTTATAATACTTGTTGCTTTACTTTTACCAGATGCTGCTCCGCTTATCGGTGCTTTGATGTTTGGTAATTTGATTAAAGAATCTGGTGTTACTGATAGACTTTCTAAGACTGCTCAAAATGAATTAATAAACATAGTAACTATTATGTTAGGTTTATCTGTAGGAAGTAAATTGGCTGCTGATAAATTCTTACGTTTTGAAACTTTGGGTATATTGATATTAGGTTTGGTAGCATTCTCTATGGGTACTGCTGGAGGAGTTCTTCTTGCTAAATTAATGAATGTATTTAGTAAAGAAAAAATCAATCCTCTAATAGGAGCTGCAGGGGTATCTGCTGTACCTATGGCTGCTAGAGTTGCTAATAAAGTAGGTCAGGAATCTAATCCTCATAATTTCCTTCTTATGCATGCTATGGGACCTAATGTTGCAGGAGTAATTGGTTCTGCTGTTGCTGCTGGAGTTCTTTTGGCTATATTGGGATAATGATAATAATGAATAATATTGGAAAAATAAAAAATAAAGGAAAGTAAATTGATGACTAATATATTGAGAAAATATAATGATAGCAGAGTTTATATAATAAATGAAGCTGGTGTAATGAGTAAAATAATATTAGCGTTTTTATTTGCTATTGCCATAGCAGTAACTTCGCAAATAAAAATTTATTTAGCATTTACTCCAGTGCCGATTAATTTGGCTACTTTTGCTGTATGTGCTAGTGCTTTGACTTTAGGCGGATTTTGGTCTTTTATATCTGTTACTATATTTATATTAGCAGGTACTATAGGACTTCCTTCTACAATAGCCCCTCATGCTTTTGGAGCTACAACAGGTTATTTGACTGGATATGCTTTATGTGCTTTAGTATTAGGTAAATATACAGAAAAAAATAATACAAATAATATGATTAAAGCTTCTATCGTATTGTTTATATCTCAAATAGTTATAATACATATATGCGGTATGATAGGATTGTATATTTGGTCATTAAGTATTGGAAGCCCTTATACTTTTGTGGAAGTAATAATGAAAGGAAGTCTTCCTTTTCTTATAGGAGATTCTATTAAAGCTATAGTTCTTTCATCAATAATGACTGCTATATTGAAAAATAAATAATTTATTCATATGATATTATAAAAGGAAGTGCATTTTTTGTACTTCCTTTTCTTTAAAAAATATTTGTATATTGACAATTATAAAAATATAGTTTATATTATTAAGAGGAAGTTATAGGATAATTTTATGAAACAGCAAACAGCAAACAGCAAACAGCAAACTAATCAATTATAATAATTTCTCTCTTACTTTAACAAAAATTCGTTTTATTTTTTCGTTGCATTTTTATTTATATAATATTTTTTCATAGGTGCTGCATTATGAAAATAACCATAATAGTACCTTGTTATAATGAAGAGCTTGTAATAAAAATATTATATAATAGATTGATGAATGTACTTTCTAATTATAATGATTATGAAATAATTTTTATAAATGATGGAAGTAATGATAATACAGAATATATAATAGATAAATATAGAAAAGAAAATAATAATATAAAACTTTTTTCTTTTTCAAGAAATTTCGGTCATCAGGCTGCTGTAAGTTGCGGTATTCTAAATTCTTCTGGTGATATAGCTATAATAATAGATGCTGATTTACAAGACCCTCCAGAACTTATACCTTCTATGATAGATGAATATATAAAATCAAAATCTAACGTTATATATGCCAAAAGAATTTCTAGAGAAGGTGAAAATTTTTTCAAAAAAATAACATCCAATCTATTTTATAGATTAGTTAATTTATTATCAGATATTAAATTTCCTATAGATACAGGAGATTTTAGACTAATAGATAAGAATGTAATTGATGCCTATAAACAGTTTAAAGAAAATCCAAAATATATCAGAGGATTAATTAGCTGGATGGGATTTAAACAACAGCCATTTTTATATAATAGAAAACCTAGAGAAGCAGGTAAAACTAAATATACTTATAAAAAAATGTTTAATCTAGCTTTAACAGGTATAATATCATTTTCAACAAAACCTTTGAGAATATCTTTAATTTTAGGTATTTTATCTATACTTTGTGGTATTATATTATCTCTATATGTATTTATAAAATATTTCTTTTTTAATGCAGATATTATAAAAGGCTGGGCTTCTATAATGATAACTGTTATTTTTATGGGAGGAGTTCAGCTTTTAAGTTTATCTGTAATTTCTGAATATTTATCAAAAATATATGAACAAATAAAAAATAGACCTGAGTTTATTATAAAAAGTAATAGGGAGACAAATTATGAAAAATAATATTAAAAGATTTATAAATAAAATAATAAGTAATAAAATTTTTTTAATTTCATTTATTTTTATAATATTATCATATATATTAAAAACTATATTATTAGTTTTCACTACTTTAATAGATGATGAAGCACATTATGCATTATGGACAAAACATTTACCATTTGGCTTTTTTGACCATGGTGCTGGTATAGCTTTTTTTATGAAGTCAAGTATGATTATATTTGGAAATACTGGATTTGGTGTAAGATTTGGCAGTATTATTATAAGTATATTAGTTTCTGTTTTATTATATTTATTTTTGAGAAAAGAAAAAGATGAAAATACTGCTATTATTTCTGTTATACTTTTTAATACTATACCATTCTTTGCTGGACTTTCTCTGATTGTTACCATAGATACTCCTATGTTTTATTTTTTATTATTAGCTATAATGGCTTATTATAAAGCAATTTATTCTAACAAAAATTATTTTTATTTGGCTGGTTTTTTATTTGGTTTTAGCTTACTTTCTAAAGAGGGTGCTATATTTGTAGGTGCTTCTATATGTTTTTTTACACTAATTTCAAAAAACAGAAAATCTATATTTTTATCTAAAGAATTTTATTTATCATTTATTGTTGCTGCTATAGTTTACAGCCCTTTTATTATATATAATTTTCAAACTGATTTTACATCTATAAAATATGCATTAGACAGACAGCTTCAAAAACCAGGAAGTATTAATAGAACTTTAGATTTTTGGGGAGCACAAATAGGATTATATAGTCCTTTATTTTTTATATTATTTTGTTATTTAATAATAAAAGTTTCTATAGATTTTTTTAAGAAAAAAGAAATAGAAAATAATTTCTATTTTGCTTTTATATCATTATTGCCATTCATTTATATACTGCAGAAATCTTTCAAAAATAAATTAGAAGCAAATTGGGCTTTATTTGTATATGGAGGAGGGATATTTTTAGTATCATATTATATATCTAAAAATTGGAATAAAAAATATATTAGGAATTTATTTTTAGCTAATATATTATTTT
>NZ_JARHYI010000019.1 GCF_029258575.1 Brachyspira sp.
ATAGATTCTGGAGCTGATGTAAATGATAAAGCTAAATCTAATAGAATATCTTTAGCTTTGAGTTATGCTTCAAAAAATGGGCATTTAGAAGTAGTAAAATATTTATTAGATAAAGGCGCTGATGTAAATGCTAAAGATGAATATAATAGAACAGCTTTGATGTATGCTTTATATAAAGGGCATTTAGAAGTGGTAAAACTTTTAATAGATTCTGGAGCTGATGTAAATGCCAAAGATAAAGATAATGAAACAGTTTTGATGTATGCTTCAAAGAATTGGCATTTAGAAGTAGTAAAATATTTATTAGATAAAGGCGCTGATGTAAATGCTAAAGATAAATATAATAGAACAGCTTTGATGTGTGCTTCAAAAAAAGGGCATTTAGAAGTGGTAAAACTTTTAATAGATTCTGGAGCTGATGTAAATGCTAAAGATGATTATTATGAAACAGCTTTGACGGGTGCTTCATATAATGGGCATTTGGAAGTAGTAAAATATTTATTAGATAAAGGCGCTTATGGTTCAAGTATAGCTTTGAGAGTTGCTTCAAAGAATGGGGATTTAGAAATAGTAAAACTTTTAATAGACTCAGGAGTTTATGAGGATTATAATTTAAGAGAAGCTTTGGATATTGCTTCAAAGAATGGGCATTGGAAAGTAGCGAAATTTTTAGAATCAAAATGTGGTAGATAAAAATATATTTACAATTTTTGTTTTTTGACAATTTGCTATAATGCTAGTATAATTTAACAAATTATTTTTTATAATTAATTTAATTAGGTAAGAAAAGTGAAAAATAATAAAGTGAATAATAGCATTATAGCTTTTATAAAAGGTAAAAACGAATCCATACATACAACTGAAACTATATATATATCTTCTATACTTACTATAGTTGGTGGTTTTGTTGATGCTTATACTTATATTACCAGAGGTGGAATATTTGCCTATGCTCAAACAGGAAATATTATATTTCTTTCTATAGGTTTGGCAAAAAAACAATTTAAAGATACTTGGCATTATTTGATATCTGTTATTATTTTTGTTATTGGTATTTTTTTTGCTTTGTATGTGAAGAAGATTTTTAATAAGAGAAAGATAATTGAATTTGAATATGTTATTATATTGATACATTCTGTTGTATTATTTATAGTGGGGCTTTTGCCTGAGACATTTTCTGATACTGTGATTATAGGTTGTATATCTTTTATGTCAGCAATTTTTATGATAACCTTTAATAAGGTTGAAGGTCTTTCATATGTTACAAATATGTGTACTGGAAATTTAAGATCCGCTTCTGAGAATTTATTTAAATTTTTATTTGAAAATGATAAAACAGGTTTAAAAAAAGGATTAATATATATTATAATATTAGCATCTTTTGCATTAGGGGCTTTTTTGGGAACTTTATTTACTAATATTATTGGAGTTAGAGCAGTATGGATTTCTGCTGCTTTACTTCTAATCGTTGAGAGTTTAATGTTTTTTGATAGATAATTTGTTTTAATTTGTATTGATGAATTTTTTTTTATATATATAATATAAGGATATATTTTTATGGATAAAGATTATTATAAAATACTAAATGTTAATATATTTTCAAGCAATGAGAAAATAAAAAAATCTTATAGAGAGTTAGCTATGAAATATCATCCTGATAGAAATTCAGGAGATGATAAAGCTAATAGAATTTTTGTAGATATAAATGAAGCTTATGAAATTTTATCTAATAAAGAAACTCGTATGGAATATACAATAAAATATTTGGCTTCAAATAAATATGTTATTGTATGCTTAGCTGCTACGGGTTTTGGATTAGGTTTAATATTTACTAGAAAAAGAAAATAATTTTTGATTATTTACGGATAAATTTTTTATAGAGGATGTAATAAAATGGCAGAAAAAAGAGATTATTATGAAGTATTAGGAGTGGCAAAAACTGCTACTAATGAGGAGATAAAAAAAGCGTATAGAAAATTGGCTATGCAATATCACCCAGACAGAAATCCGGGAAATAAAGAGGCTGAAGATAAATTTAAAGAAGCTACAGAGGCTTATGAGATTTTATCCGATGAGAAGAAACGTTCTCAATATGATCAATTCGGTTTTCAAGGTGTTCATAGTGATTTTGCTGATGCTTATGGCAGAGGCGGTTTTGATTTCTCATCTATGTTCGGCGGCGGCGGTGGATTTGGAGATTTGGATGATATATTTAGCTCATTCTTCGGAGGCGGTTTTTCAGGAAGAGGCTCAAGATCTCAAAGACGAGGTAATGATATAAGGCATGATGTTACTTTATCTTTAGAAGATGCTGTTTTCGGTAAAAAGATGGAAATAAAATTAGATAAGAATGATACCTGTGATGCTTGTAATGGTACTGGTGCAGAACCAGGAACTAAAACTCAAACATGTCCTACCTGTGGAGGAAGTGGAGAGGTGAGAATGACACAGGGATTTTTTAGTGTTAGAAGAACCTGTAGCAGATGTAATGGAAGCGGTTCTATAGTAGCAACACCATGTAAAAAATGCCGTGGGGCTGGAACTGTTAGAAAAACAAAAATTATTTCTGTTAATATTCCAAAAGGTATAGACGATAATACTCAGCTTAGAGTAAGCGGAGAAGGAGAGGCTATAGGTGGAGGAATTGCTGGAGATTTATATTTGTATATACATGTAAGTCCTCACTCTCATTTTGTAAGAGATGGAATAGATTTAATAACTGAAGTAGGAATTAATATAGCACAGGCTGCTTTGGGAGCTGATATTTTTATACAAACTTTAGATAATAAAAAAGTAAAAATAAAAATACCAGCTGGAACTAATAGCGGTCAGGTATTTAAATTAAAGGGAAGTGGGGCATCGCATATAAATAGAGCTGGAAGAGGAGATTTATTTGTTATAGTGAATATTGATGTATCCTCTAAATTATCATCGGAAGAGAAAAAATTGTTTAGTGAGCTTAAAAAAGTTATGCCTTCAAATGATGAACCTATTTTGAGGAAGCCTAATAGAACCAATTGGTGATTTTTAATATAAAAAGGAGGTTTTTAATTTAATCTCCTTTTTATATTATTGATAGCTGCTGATTAATTCTAATATTTTATTTGTATTTTTCATTTCATCTATTGAAGATATAAATAAATCGTATGATTTTTTATTTTCTGACATTTTTTTTATCTTTGATATTATTGATATTGGATTTTTAGAATCATATATTAAAGCATTTTTATTATCTGATACTATTTCCGCTGATGAGCTTTTAGCATCTATTATAGGAAGTGTTTTATAATACCAAGCTGCTATTAATTGTGTATAGAAAGAATCTTTTATATTATGTATTATCATAGCATATGAGGTTTCTATGACATTTGCTATACTATTATTATCATCTTCATCTATAAAGTCTACATACGATTCTATAGATAATTTATGTATATTTTCTTTCAATTCTTTATCGTATCCTATAATTTTTAATTTATATATATCATTACTTTCTTTTAGATATTGTGCATAAGCTGCTGTACATTTGAAAATACTGTCTTCTTTATTATAAAATATTACTATTGATTTCTCTTTTTCTTTTTTATCATTATGAACAAGTATGTAAGGAGAAAAATAGGGCTGTATTACATTTATATTTTTTATATCATTATGTAGATATAATATTCTCTCTTTTATTTTGCTGCTTCCACATATTATTATATCCATATTGGGAGTATGTTCATAATCTAATTTAAGAAGTTTTTTATCTATTAAATTAGTTTTTTTGGATTTGTTTTCCTGAAAATACAGATGATTTTGAAAATTGAGTGCATACCATACAATCACTGGTAATTTATTTATTCTTTTTTTTATTAAAATATTTTTAGTCATAGATGCTATTATATTCATAGGGAAATCCATAGCTATTATAGCATCAGTATTTTCAGAAATATTTGCTATGCTTTTTGCAGATTTATTGAATAAAAAAGTCGATAGATGTTTTCTTGCTATATATGCTGGAAAATTGTTTGGGAATGATTTTGAAAATACTGTAATTCTTATTCCAGATTTGTAAAAGTTATCAAGTATATTAAGCATAAATTGATTAGATTTATTTTTTATATCATTAGCATTCGATATTAGTATAATAATTTCTTTCATTTTTTATCCGTACTATTAAAATATAGCAAATCCAATTCCGATACTATTTAGTAATGAATAAGGACTTGTTATGAAAATAAATAAAATATTATTGATAATTTTCTTTATATATATTTCGGCATATTCCAGAGATATTTTACAATATCATACTGCTATGAATGATAGAAGTGTCAATATTCCTTTGGAAAGCATATCTGTAGATACTAATAAAATTGTTTTAGACAGTAATAGTCAACATAATTTAAATATAGAATTAGATAAGGTAAGAAAATTTATAGAAGACGGTAAATTCTTTGATGCCATTAATTTATGCAATTCTATTGAAACTAATTATATGAATTATTATGAAATATATTATTTGAGAGGGCTTTCATATTATAGAAGGGCGGATTTATATTATGCCTCTTTAGATTTTAATAAGCTTTTATCATTATATATAGATGAAGAGAATAGGGATAAAGTTTATAATCTTGTATTTGATTTTTTTAATACCATTAATGAATATGAAGAAACATTAAAGGCAAGTATTATAGCATATAAGGTTACTAATAATCCTTATTGGCTTTTTTTAGCAGGTAATTCATCTTTAAAAAATGGAGATGTAAAAAGTGCTGATTATTATTTTAATGAATGTATGAAAGGAAATGTTTCATATGCTAATGAGGGATTTGGAGATTTGAATTTATTGAATAAGCAGTATGATGAAGCACTTAATAGTTATAAGAAAGTAAGGTATACGGATAATGATGATAAAATTAGAATTCAGAGTAAAATAAGTAATTCTATTGTTAAAAAAGAAATTGATATATGGAATAAAAGTTATTTATCTGGTGATTATAATAATGCTATGAGGATACTACAGAATATCTCTTCATACTCTGGAGACTATCCTGAAATAACTGTTGCTATGGCTAAAACATATTTTGGAATGAAAGATTATAATAGTTCAAAAAGAATATTAACTAAATTCATAACATCTGTAAATGATTTTGATGAGGCTTATGCCATATTGGCACAAATATATCTTTATGAGAAGAATGAAACTGAGGCAATAAAAATAATAGAAAAGGGATTGGAATATACATATAATAAACCAAGATTATACGAAACATTTGCTTCTATGCTTTATGATGATGGATATAGTTATTATCCTGATAAAATAATATCTCAAATTATTAATTTATATAATATTTCTGATGAGAATAAGATTTATTATAGTAAAAGTTTAATAAGGCAAAAAAGATATGATGAGGCTTCTAAATTATTAAAGACTGTAGAATTGTATAAAGAAGAGGCTTCTAAATTATTAAATAATATAGAATGCAATAAAATTTTGGATAAAGCAGGAGAGTTTAAGAAAAAAAATTATTATGTTGATTTGATGCAGATTCTTTCTAGATATCAATTTGATGGCAATGAAGAGCAGATCAGAATAGGATATATGGCTGATGCTTATTATAATTTAGGCTCTATAGATAAATCAATAGATATATTGAAAGAGGCTTTTAATGCCAATATTATAAGTATAAATAATGTTTTTTTACTTAGAAAATTATTGGGAATTAGAGCTTCTTATAATGATACTTCAGCATATCAAAAAGAGAGAGATGCTATAGATATAAGAGCCACTGAATATTGGGAAGAGGAATTAAAATTACATTTAAATTTAGTTATAGATAGAATATTTGAGTTTATACGATTCAATCAATTTGATGAGGCTCTAGCTTATATCTCTGATTTGAGAAATAAGAATTATGATGTTGCTTATATAAAACAAATAGAATCAACAACATACGGACTTTATGCAGCTTATTTATATGAGAATAAAAAATATGAAGAGGCATACAAAACTGTTTCTTTAGCTTTTAGAAGAAATAGAAGTAATTATGATGCTATTGCTATTAAAAATGAGATGGATGTGGATTCATATTTAACTTCTATAGGTGCTTATAATAATATAGATGCTTATGTTAGTTTATCATCTACTATGAAGGAAATTTTGAGAATTTCTCCTGCATATATAGAAAATAGAATAAGATTAGCTGAAACATATATTAGAGAATATAATTTGGAAGGATTTAATATAATTAATAATATTACTGATTATATTAATGTAAACGGTGGAAAAGATTTGTTATTAGGAAGAGAATATAATAAGGCTTATTTATATAATTATTCTGTTTCCTGCTATGATAGAGCTTCAAAATATATTAATGTAAATCCTATATATATAGCAGAAAGTGCTGTTAATTTAGAAAATTATAATGTTTCATCTGATTATATATCAAAATTAGTTAATGAAAATATGAATAATGCAGATGCTCTTTATGCTGCTTCTAAACTTTATACAAAGATTGGTAATTATAATGATGCTATTAATACCATAAATAATGCTATATCTCTTGATAATTCTAATGTGAATTATTTACATCAGAGGGGATATATTAATGAAGTTATGGGTAATACTAAATCAGCATTAAATGATTATATGAATGTACTTAAATTAAATAAAAATTATACAGCTGCTAATTATAGAGCGGCAATAGTTTATTTGAATAATTTTAAGAATGATATGGATGCTGAAGCTTATGCATTAAATTATCTAGCATTAACTCCTGATGATTATAGCGGTTATGAACTTCTAGGCAAAATATATAAATATAGAGCAGAGAAATATATAGATAAAAATACAAAAGGATTGCTAAAAGAATCATTAAACAATTACGAAACAGCTTTGAGTAAAGCGGTATGGGGAAAAGATTCTAATGCTAGAAAAAATATAATCGAAGAAATTAATTATTTACAAAATCAGATATTAGAATATAAATAATATTGAAGTAAATATTTATTAAAGTAAATGAAGTCTTTTTTCTATGGATATGCCGTAAACTCTGTCATCATTATCTTTAATAGATTCTTCAACGGAATTATATATAAATTTAGTTGCTTTATTTAAAGCATTTTCTATGCATTCGCCTTTTAATATATATCCTAAAAGCGAAGAACCAAAAGCATCTCCTGTTCCCGGTATGCTTATCTCTATTTTTGGATAATAACTTGTTGTTATACTATTATTTTGATAGCATAGACAACCTATATTTTTATCTTTTAAAACACTAGTAACTATTACTGTTTTAGGTCCTATTTTTGAAAGTTCTTCAGCCATATTTATAACTTCTTCTTCTCTATATTCTAATGATGGATCTTTACCTAATAGTATTGTAAGCTCTGTTATATTTGGAGTTATTATATCAGCATATTTTATTATTTCTCTCATTGAATTTACATGTTCATCTGACATAGATGGATAAAGTTTTCCATTATCTCCAAGTATAGGATCTATTAAAACTATATCTATATCAAAATGTTTTATTATATCCTTTACAATCAAAGGTTGTTTTCCTGAAGATATCCATCCTACATAAAAAGCATCAAATTTAGGATTTCTTATTTTTAACTCTTCTACTATTTTTTCAAGCTGTTGTGTTAAATCGAATGCACAGAAAGAATTAAAAGCGGTATGATTTGATAATATAACACTTATAAGAGGGGAAACCTTTATTCCTAAATATGATAATATAGGTATATTAACAGTTAAAGATGCTTTACCATAGGAACATAAATCATTAAGAAGTAATACATTGGAATCATTTTTATTATTCATAGATATCATTTAAATATAATGAGAGATTTACTATCAGCAAGTACTTTATATCCAGCAACCTGTGCAAAATATGCAAATTGATCCAAACTTATATCATATCTATCTTCTATTTCTTCTTTGGTAACTTTCATCTTTTTACCTCCTGATAAAAAGGAATTAAGTTCAAATACGCTATTACCAAATTTTCTTTCAATTTCTTTTTGAAATGGATTCTTTTTGCCTCTTCTCATATATTATTACTCCAATGATATATTTTTAATAATATCATATAATAATTTTTTTTTCAATTATGAATTTTTATTAAAATTGTTTAAGTTCCATAGATATTGCACACTTTTAGTTTAAAAAAAATGAGATATTCCTTATAATTTAAATTGCTAAAAAAACAAAAAGGAATATCTATGAAACAGTATAATACACAACAGAAAAAAAAGATAGTATTAAGCATTAATAAAGTGAAGAATAAAAGAATACTTGCTTTAAAATTTAATATTAGTATCAGAACT
>NZ_JARHYI010000033.1 GCF_029258575.1 Brachyspira sp.
TGTAATAATATTATTTGTAAAAATCATGCATTTCATTATATTATAAAAATATTTAATGTCAATTTTGATTTAAATAATATTTATTTCATTTTAAAGAAAGTCATAATATGTTTTAAATTTTGAGCATGTTCTAATAACTCTTTGGCTGAACTACTAGTTTCATCAACTAAAGTGGCATTTTGCTGCGTTATACCATCTATTTTTGATACTGCAATATTTACCTGATCAACACCTGTTTGCTGTTCTACTGCAGTGGTGCTTATCTCTTGCATTATCTTTGCCGTATTATCTATCTTAGATTGTATATCATTAAATATAGATTGAGATTCTCTAGCTGTTTCTGCTGATTTATTAATTTTCTCGTAAATATTTTCTATAAGTAATGTTATATTTTTAGCTGATGACTGAGAGTTTTGAGCCAAATTTCTAACCTCGCTAGCAACAACCGCAAAACCTCTTCCCTGATCTCCAGCTCTTGCAGCCTCTACTGAAGCATTCAAAGCAAGTATATTAGTTTGAAAAGCTATATCTTCTATGGTTTTGGTTATACTTTTTATTTTTTCGCTGGATTCATAAACTTCTTCTATATTCTTAGTTGTTTCAGATATTACATTTGCACCGTTTTCTACAGCTTTTTTAGATGATATCATCATATCATTTCCTTCTATGGAATGAGAAGCAGAAGATTTTATAGTCGAAGCCATCTCCTCTATAGCTGATGAAGTTTCTTCAAGGCTTGCTGCCTGTGATTCAGTTCTTGCAGATAAATCATCACTTCCTTGTGTTAGCAATTCAGCTGCCTCATGAATTTTTTCTGAAGTATCATTAACTTCATTTATAATTTTAGATAAAGCATTTCTCATATTTTTGAAAGAATAAGCTATATCACCTATTTCATTTTTTTGAAATTTAAACTCCCTCAGTATAAATGCTCCCTTTGCCATCTCTTCAGATTCTTCTACAATTATTTTTAAAGGTTTTATAATTTTATTTATATATAAAAATCCTATAATTGAACTTAATATAAGCCCTATAATTCCTATTATAATTCCAACCATCAAAATTTTAGAACTTTTTTTATCAATGAAATTTAAAGGCATAGAAAAAGCTAGATACCAAGGCTGATTTTTCATAGCATTGTATAAACATACTTCAGTCATATTATCATTTTGAAATTCCAATTTTCCTTCTTTACTATTTACTATAGTTTTTACTTCAGAAGGAGCTAGTTTTCCAACTTCGCTAGGTACATTATGCATCACAAGTAAAGTATCTTTATTGAATACCCATAATCTTATCCAATGAGTTAATACATCTCCAGCTGTTGCAGATATTTCATCTATAATTTTCTGCCAATCCAATATAACAAGCATACCTCCCAAATATATATTATCATTTCTTGATCTAATAGGTGATATTATAGCAGTTATCCATTTTCCATCATCGGTTTTATATATAGAATCTGATAAACTAGGCTCTTTTACAGCATCATATTTTTGCCATAAATCAGGATATAGATCCGATACATTTTTACCTACATCTTTATTATTGTTTTCTGAATTATTTATTATTTTTCCATTAGCTTCTATTAAAGATAAGCTTTTTACATAAGGATTTTTTCCACTCATTAATTTTAAAATAGGAAACATGTTCTTTTCTGTTTCTATGTTTCTATTTTGCATATAATTAATTACAAATGTAAGAGAAGAGTAAGTATCTGATAAAATCAATTGATTTTCAACTAAAGATTCAAAAAAAGTACAATAGCCTTTTACTGTTGTAGCAAATCCGCTATATGAAGCATCATCTATTGCTTTTTTTGACATATTTACTAATGTAAATATTGAAACGAATAGAAGTAACGATATAAAAGTATTAACAACTAAAGGAATTTGAATATTGAGGCTGTGAAATTTTTTCTTCATAATTATATTCTCCTAAATGCTGATATGATATAAAATTGATAATGTAATATTTATATACTTATATATATAAGTATAATAATTTAAATATTCTATGTCAAATTTTGAATATTTTTTATTTTTGATAATTATGTATTTATGATTATAATTAATTTGTCTTTTAGCAAAAATATATATAATAATATAGTTAAATAATTTATAATTAGTTTGACTTTTATATTATTTATAGTACAATATAAATATATTGATGTATATTAATTTTATGAATTGATATACATCAATGTTTATTCCCAAAATCTCATTTTAATTAAATAAAGGAGAAATAATTGTGAAACTCCCAAAAGTCAATGATTTAGGCTTTTTCGAGATTCGTCTCGAAAGTATAGGTGGAATGGGTGCTAATAGTGCTGGTAAAATGCTTGCTGAAGTAGGTGTTTTAACTCAAGGTTTCTATGGTGCTGCATTCTCAAGTTATGGTTCAGAAAAGAAAGGTTCCCCTGTTAAATCTTTCGTAAGATTTTCTGAGTCAGAAGTTAGAGTAAACTCTACGGTAGAAGAACCACATATTGTGGCAGTGTTCCATATGAATCTTCTTAAAAACCCGTTAACTTTAGCTGGTGTTAAGGAAGATGCTATTGTTATTTTTAACACTAATAAAACACCTGATGAGGCAAGAGACTTTGCTAAATTACATGGCGGTAAAGTAGTATGTATTGATGCTATTAAAATTGCTAATGATTTGAAACTTCCTTCACAGGCTGCTAATACTATCATAATGGGTGCTATGGTTAATCAGCTTGATTTCATAGATTCTGCTAAATTTGAAGATCAAATCAGAAAACAATTTGGCGGAAGAAAAGCTGAATTAGTAGAGCCTAATATCGAAGCTTTCAGAAGAGGCGGTAAAGATTCTGTTGTTAAAGAATTCGCTGCTGATGGAAAATATCCTTATATTCCTTATAAAAAACCAGAACCTGTATATGGTAAAAACAATCAATTAACAGGTGGTTATATAAATGCTGCAGGTAACTCTACTTTGAAAGATTTACAAGTTACTCGTACTGGTAATATCCCTGTATTCAATCCTAAAAATTGTATAGATTGTGCTCAGTGTGAATGTGTTTGTCCTGACCTTTGTATAGTTTGGGAAAGAGGTGTTGATAGAAAAGATGCTTCTAAGACAAATGTTATGAACATGATGGGTATAGATTATCAGTATTGTAAAGGCTGTTTGAAATGTGTTAGAGCTTGTCCTAAAGGACCTTATGCTCCTAAACAACTTCCTAAAGAAGAACAAGCTTTAAGAATAGAAGTAGAAGCAGAATGTAATGTTGAAGAACTTACATACAAACGTTATAAAAATTAATAAGGAGCGATAAATGGCTAACAAATATAATCTTGCTGAACAAGAAAATATACTTGAAAGTGGTAATGAATTAGCAGCCATTGCAGCCGCTCAAATCAATTATCACGTTATGGGTTATTATCCAATAACTCCTTCTACTCAGATTGCTGAGTACTTAGATGAAATGAAAGCTAATGGAAGACATAGTGTTTGTATGATTCCTGGTGACGGTGAACATGGTGCAGCTGGTATATGTTATGGTGCTACTACTGCTGGCGGTAGAGTATTCAATGCTACTTCTGCTAACGGTCTTCTTTATGCTATGGAACAATTACCTGTTCAATCTGGTACTAGATTTCCTATGGTATTAAATGTTGTAAACAGAACTGTTTCTGGTCCATTAGATATTAAATGTGACCAATCTGATATTATGATGGCTCTTAATACTGGTTGGATCATTATTATGGCTCATACTACTCAGATGGTTTATGACTTCAATATATTTGCTTTAAAAATTGCTGAGAGAGCTAAATTACCTATCATAGTTTCTTCTGATGGTTTCTTTACTTCTCACCAAAAGAAAAAAATTCACCTCTTTAAAAATGATAAAGATGTTCAGGATTTCTTAGGTACATATACACCTGAAGTTACTTCTGTTGAACCAGGAAAAAATCCTGTTACAATCGGACCTTACATGAATGAAGATGAATTAACAGGAAGTAAATTACAGCTTTCTCAAGCTTTAGAAGATTCTAGACCTATTATTGAGGAAGTATTTGAAGAGTTCGCTTCTCTTTCTGGAAGAAAATATTCTCCTATAGAAACTTATAATATGGAAGGTGCTGAAGTTGCTTTAATGCTTTGTGGTTCCGCTTATGAAACTGGTACTTTGGCTGTTGACGAAATGAAAAAAGTTAATCCTAATCTTAAAATAGGTGCTTTTGCTATTACTCAGATTCGTCCTTTCCCTGAAAAAGAATTACAAAAATTACTTGCTAATGTTAAAGTTATTGTTGTTGGTGATAGACAGGATACTTATTCTGGTATGGGTGGTAATATGTCTACTGAAATAAGAGCCGCTCTTAAAAATGATGCTAATAACAAATCTACTATCGTTAGCAGAGTTTATGGTCTTGGTGGTACTGAGTTTACTCTTGACAAAGCTAAAGAATTATTTGATTTGGGTTTAAAAGAATTAGCTTCTGCTGGTTCTGTTTCTAAGCATGATTACTTAGAGCAATATATGGGTCATGCTGGTGTTGAAATGAAGCCTATTCATGAACCTCTTACTTTAGAGAGTCAAAAATCTGGTATTACTGTTACTATGAATGAACAAACTCATAAACTTGAAGTTAAAGTTCCACCTCTTAGAGAGTTAACTGGTAAAGCTTATCGTTATGCTCAAGGTCATGGTGCTTGTAACGGTTGCGGTATCTTCTCTGGTATTAATACTTTTATGAAAGGTATCGAGGGCGAGGTTGTTCTTTTAGTACATACTGGTTGTTCTATGGTTGTTACTACTGGGTATCCTTACAGCTCTTATAGAACTACTTATGTTCACAACTTATTCCAAAATGGTGCTGCTACTCTTTCTGGTATTGTAGAAATGTATCATGAAAGAAAAAGAAGAGGAGAAATTCAGGGACCTGAAGATCCTACTTTCATAATGGTTACTGGTGACGGTGGTCATGATATAGGTATGGGACCTTCTATAGGTGCTGCTATTAGAAATCACAAGATGATTATATTAGAATATGATAATGAAGGATACATGAATACTGGTAACCAATTATCATTCTCTACTCCTATAGGACATAGAACTTCTACTTCTAATGTTGGTAAAGCTGAATTAGGTAAGCAGTTCAATCACAAAGATGTTGCTCAAATCTTTGCTGGATGTCATATACCTTATATTGCTACTGGATGTGAATCTTATCCTTTAGATTTAGTGAAAAAAGCTGCTAAAGCTCAATGGTATGCTAATCATCATGGTACTGCTTTTGTTAAGCTTCTTATAGCTTGTCCGTTAAACTGGAAATCTCCTGATGATATGGGTAAAGATGTTATTAAAGCTGCTGTTGACTCTTGTTTCTTCCCTCTATATGAGGTTGAACATGGGGTTACTACTATTACTCAAATGGTAGCTGATGACAAAAAAATTCCTGTTTCTGAATGGTTAAAATTAATGGGTAAAACTAAACATATTCTTAAACATCAAGATTTACTTGAGGTTTTCCAAAAAGAAGTTGATAGAAGATGGATTAGATTAAAAGCTATGCATGAAAGTCCTGTTCTATAATAAGTTAATTGCTTAGAAATAGAATATAAATAAAAAACGGCTGTTTATCTTAATATGGTAGGCGGCCGTTATTTTTTTATTTATTATCATTTATATATTTTGTAAGTTTTATTTTAATTATATTTTTTGCGTTAACATAAATGTTAACAACTGACATAGCTTTATTCAAATTTTAAAATCTTTACTACGCACGCAGAGTGAAGTTAAAAATATAAACTTTATTTTAATTGCAATTAGAATAATATTTTAAATTTTGTTTGTCGTGCGTTAAATTGATTAAAAATCTAAATAAAGTTTGGGTGGGTATGCTTTTATAATTTTAGTAAAAAGATAAATATCAATTAAGAAAATTAAATTAAGATAGTAGGTTTAAAGGGTGGGATTTAAAGTGTATATAAAAAATCAAGGATATTTTTATAGTTGTCTTCTATTGTTTTTTATTTTATTATTTATAAATGTATTATTCAAAAAATAAAAATTACAGATTTAGATGGGACTCTTCTCAATTCTAAAAAAGAAATTACAGATTATAGTAAAGAAATTTTATTAGAACTTATACATAATATGAATATTGAATTTGTAATATCTACAGTATGTCTTTTTGAAAGTATTGTACATTATAATGAGCTTTTAAATAATAATAATTATTCTATAGTATTTAATGGAGTTTCTATATATGATAGTAAAGCCAATATCATATATTATAATAGAACTATAGAGTTGCTATGAGTAATTCTGAAAAGGAACTAAAAAGTATGGCCAATTATACAACTTTATCAAATGATGAAAATGGGTAGGTAAATTTTTAGAAGATTTTTTTGAATTGTAATATTTTATAAACTTGAAAAAAATACTATTTATAGTATACTTAAAATTAAGTTTATAAAATAAATGGGGGATTTTATGACAGTTCAGGAAGAATATTTTCAAAAATTATCTTTACTTTTAAAAGAAAAATTTACTAAAAAAGGCTTTGCTTTTGATAGTTTTAATAATAAAGAAGAAGCTAAGAAGTTTGTATTATCTCTTATAAAAGCAGATGATACTATCACTTTCGGCGGAAGCACTTCTGTTAATCAAATGGGTATATTGGAAGATTTAAAGAATTATAAAAATTTTATAGATAGAAATAATAAAGATTTAAAAACTGAAGCTGAAATAAAAGCATTTACTTCAGATATTTATTTATGTTCTGCTAATGCTATAAGCAAAAATGGAGATATAGTTTCTACGGATGGTTTTGGAAATAGAGTTGCTGCTATGACTTATGGACCTAAAAAAGTATTTTTGATTGTTGGAAAAAATAAAGTTTGTAATACAGAAAAAGAGGCATTAAAAAGAGTGAGAGATGTTGCTGCAGCTCAAAATTCAGTAAGATTTAAAGTTGATAATCCTTGTTGCATAGTAGATATGATTTGCGATGAAGAGAAATGCGATATAGAAAAGAGAATATGCTCAGCTACAGTCATAATCAATAAATGCAGTATCAAAGATAGAATACATATTATATTTATCAATGAGGAATTGGGTTTTTAAGTTAATTAATATATAATTTTTTATATATTAATTAACTTTTATTTTAAAATTTGATTTTTATATTTTTCAAATAAAGTGCCAGAGAAGTCAGTTTTCTTAATGGCTTCTCTTAAACCTGTTATATCAATATTATATTGCTTCCCTTGATTATTTGGTTTTATTGATAAACTTTTACTGCCTATCAATTTTTGAAAGAAATCTATAATTTCTTTTTCTTGAATAATGCCAAAAGCAGGAGATATTGTGTATAGTATATCAAATTTATCAGAAGAAGATCTCATAAAAGGTTCTACAGATCTATATGGTGCATTATTAAAACTATATTCCATAGGACTATTTTCATCTATATTTGTCTTGTACCAATTAATACTAACATTAAGTTGATTATTTCTTGATGCTATATATATTTCTACATCATTATTATTTTTTATAGTTATTGTTACAGCTTTAGTATCTGTATTATTATAAGTTATTGTTCTTACTTTCCAATTATTATAATGTTTAGTTACAGCTGCTGGTAATGCCTGATAAGCAATTATCAATAATGATATAAATACAAATAAAAGTTTTTTCATAATATTCTATATTCCTCTAATTTTTTTATTTAGCTATATATTATGTTTTCTATATCATTTTCGTTAAATGTTTGCAAATTATTAGAAATTAATATTTTTAATAAATAAGCGATTTTATATCATTATACCAATTATTTATATAATTTTTAAGTTCTTCATAACTTATCATAGATTTTTCTATCTTTTCAACATGCCATGGTGATATTATATACGCCAATTTTTTTATAGAATCATTAATATTTTTGGTATTATTAATATGATATATAAAATCATTTATTTTTTCTATTAATTTTTCTTTCTCTATATCCTCTTTTATAAGATTATTTATTTTTATATTTTCATAATTTTTTAATATAATGTTATCATCATATTTTTTTACATTTTTTATTTCAGCAGATTCATTTGTTAATGTAAAAATATCAGTCATACTTATAATTTCCTGTACTACAGATTCAAAATGATTTCTATAGCTTAGAAGGGTAGCTGATGTATTTCTATATATATTATCATAGCATTTTACTTTTTCTATATCATGGAGTCTTTTATATTTAGCCGATTCAAAAGTTTTTAACTTATTGCTGTTTATAAAGTCATAAGAGGAAGCATTTGAATATTTGGAATGCGTTTTATCATCAAGGTGGCAAAAATCGCATCCAGCAAGAAGTATATATTTAGGATTAAGCATATGAGCTACTCTCAATGCAGGCATTATGACGCTTCCTTCCATATAGAAAAATATATTGTTATTATCATCATTTATAGGGTAGAGTATATTTTCAAAACTTTCATCATGCGAGAAATAAAATATTCTTTTATTTTCTATATGAGTTAGAGGATAAGGATATGCTGTATGTGTAGTGAATATATTTATATCATTATTTTCTTTTTTTGTAATCTCTTTTAAGTGTATAGAAGAATAAAATCCTCCGTCAGTAGTTATAACGGCATTTGGTTTTATATTATTTTTTATTAAAGTGTTAAAGGCATGAGATAAAACTATTATAAAATGAGTTTTTGATAATTCTTTTATTTTTTCTATATATTTATCTGTTGAAGATCCTGCTGATACAAGTAAAACAGGAATTTCTTTTTTTAATATATTATAAAAAGTTTTTATTGAATATCCTTCATTAAAATGCATATTATATAATATATTTCTAGCCCATATAGGAGCAAAATAATAATTTGAAGTTAAAGACATTAACTTTTCTTTTATACTATTTGCAAGTGATATATTAATTTCATCATAATATCTACTTGTTTCATCATTTATATTTGAAGCTCTTACATGCCTTATATAAATGATTTTTTTAGTATCATGATCATTCATATAAAAATTGAAGAAATCTAATATAGTTTTTATATCTTCATTTAAAATTATGATGATGTTTTTAACTATATTTTCATTTTCTATATTGAAATTTTCAAAGATGAGTTTAACTATTTCTATATCTTTTTCTATTATTATAGCTTTATTATTTTCATTCAATGATAAAAAATACTCTATATGAAAGAATGATGCTATTGATAAAAATATCCCTATATGTTCACTTTCATCTCTTATAAATTGCGATATTAATCTTTTAGCCTCTTCAATAGGATTATATATTGATGTTAATGGCTTATCATTATATAAAACAGCAAACATATTATTTTTAGTCTGTTTTAATTTATATTTATTATTGTTAGAATTATATTCTATCAATTTTTTTACAGATCTAAAATTATATTTATTTTTATTTAAAAGATTAATATTCTTATTGAATATATTATTATCCATTTTGTACTCTAAAATATACCGTATTTTTCCACAAGTTCATAAGCAGCATCTTCATCATCTTTTAATTTATTATAAATTATGAGTTCAGGTCTATATTCAAAATGTATTGTATCATAATTATGCCATTTTCCTCCCCATATAAAACCATATTTTTCAAATACTTTCACAACTTCTTTAGGAGGATGCCATCTTTTATCATAGGGCGTGGCATACCAAGCCTTATTATTAACCCTAGTCCAAGCCCAATATATCTGCTTCCCATAATTTTTTTTAGGCAATGTATCGAATGCCACTCCATAACTATGATAGCTTCTGCTTGAACTTTTTGATATAATTTTCCAAACATATCCGCTTACTGTTTTTAATGAGTCTAAAAAATCTTCTACTTCTTTATTAGTTTGAGCTATAAGCCTTACTTCTACACTTACATTAGAAAGAGGTTCATATACATAATCATGAACTCTCACTTTATATCCTAATATACTTTTTGTACTTATATGCTTAATCATACTTCTTTCACTCATTCCATCATAAAGAGTGTCTAAAAATTTATTATTTATATATTTTGTGTTATTAACCCTTTTTTTATAATATTCTTGAAGTTCCTGAGTTCTTTCAGGTGTTTCTTCCTGTATCTCTGGAAGCCCACTTATAGGATATGAATAAAATCCAAAGGGTATATATTTATCTTCATTTGTCATATCTTCATCGGTTAATAATTTTCCATTAGCCCAATTGAACCATATTCCATCTAAATAAAAACCTAATTCTCTATTTTTTATAACAGGCTGAGATATTCTATTGGAGTATGCTAAATGCAAAGATATAGTTTCCAATGCTCCTGGTCTTATAATAAAATCTTTTCTTATTCTTTTTTTTTCCTCTTCAAGTTTCATTTTTTTTCTATCAATATTTGCCATTATATCTGTAGTATTATTTATATATATTATTCCCACAGCTGATATTGAAGAAATTATTATTGTTATTAAAGCTATAGTGAATATCTTATATTTAGAACCTGCTTTTACAATAAAACTTATGATTGCAAGTACAATTAATATACTACTTATTACTAAAACATATCGCAGAACTGTCATATATTTTTTATTACTCTTAAAACAATATTTGTTTACATAATATTAACACATATTAATATTAAACACAAATACATTATCGTTAAAAAAATTATATTTAATAGGAGGTTTTATTAAAAGAAAATATAATGTATTTATGTTTATGAAAGATGAATTGGGCGATGACGGGCTCGAACCGCCGACCTAGTGCTTGTAAGGCACCCGCTCTCCCAGCTGAGCTAATCGCCCTTTCATTTGAAATGATAAATTTATATGAACATAGCATAGAAAAAAAGTCAAGTAATTAATTGTAAAATTCTATATTTTGTAAAACTTTCTCAAATATATATTGCTAAAATAATAAAAAATGTTATTATACTATAGAAAAAATATTATATAAGTAGAATTTTTATAAAAATGAATGTAGAGTTTTTGCTTTCAGCAGTATTTGATAATAGAAGGGTTATTCCTAGCCAAGATAGATTATTTAAAGCGATAGTATCATCTCTTAATGAAGTAAATATTAACCCTCTTGTAATGATATCCGAATTTTCTATAATAGAAGACGGAAGCACTCTTATATATTCATTTCATCCTTCTGCAGATCCTATATATTTTGAATTCAAAACAGATACTTTATTTATAACTATAAGTACAGGAAGTTTTGGAGCGGGCTACCATAAATTTATAGTAGGTGTTTTGGATAGAATAGCGAGAAGGCTTGATATAGAGTTAAAAGAAGATGCCGTTCATAAAGATCCAAGCGGGTATTTTAGAAATAGAAATTTTGAAGAATTAAAGAAATTTTTTATAAATTCATTGGCTGATTATTCAAAAATGCTTATTACACATCATGATAATGGTTTCAGCAATTTTATGATATCAATGCCTTATGATTATCCTATAATAGAAAAAGAGTATTTTGCCTTATCTTCATTGGGATACTGGGGAAAAAATTGGTTTACTGATTTTATAGATGCAGATGAAACAGCAAGATTTGCAATGGCTGGCGATTTCTTTCTTTGGGATACTGAAGAGATGAATGCCAAATTTTGGTTTAAAAGTTTTATTAGTATGATTTGGCTCTATTTCCCATTCAGAGAGGCTATAGGTGCCAAAGAAAAGACTATGTATAAAAAAATTATGTATTCTTTTCAGGAAGCATATAAAAAAGATGCTAATCTTCGTTATCCTTGGGATATACTTATTGATATTTCGCATTATTTAGATGATGTAAATTTAGCCAAGTTTATAGAAGGCAAGAAAAATATACATCAGCCTAATATGGAAATAGGTTTCAGATTAGAGAATGCTAGATACTCTATAGCGGCAGGATTTACTATTGTTCTTCCTATGCGTATGAATGTATTTAAAAATGATAAATCTTTAATAGAGTTTAAAGATATCAATATGTATATAGCTATGCAGGTTTATTCTTTTGCCAATGAAGAAACGGATGTAATAATGGAATATGTACTAAAGCAGATAGATATTGCAGGAGAAGATAAAGGCGAAAGATTGGATATTAAAGTAAAAAGCAGTGATATAGAAAGCATTATTTACGAAAAAGAATTAGAGGATAATGATCATATTATAACAGTAGCCTGTGCTGCCAAAAAATTATCACTTCTTGCATGGTTCACTTATTCCGAAGAAAAATATAGAGATATTTGTTTGGAAGCTATAAAATCTATAAATATAGAAAATTAATTTATTAATTTTTACCTATATAAAAAATACTATACAGTTTATTTTTTAGCTGAAAATGTTTGATAAATAAGCATATAAAATTGAAAATATCAATTATAGTCATCAAAACACGAATTAACATAATATTTTTTAAAAAATTATGTAAAGTAATCATAATCCCAGCCGATAATTTAAATGTAGTTAAATTTTAAACAGATTGGCTATTAACTTAAAGGTGGTATTTATGTTTAACTTATATGAAGAGCTTACAAAAATTGAGATACTTCTTACTAAAGAAATAGAAGTATATAAAATAATATTGGAAGATGAAGAGAAAAAGGTTAATTCTATAATCAATACAAGATTGCAGGATATACATTTATACTGTGATCATCAAAATGAAAAAATGACAGAGGCTAATGAGCTTAGAAAAATGAGAGAAAATGTTATTGATTTAATAGTATTGAATAAATTCCCTCATCTATCGGAAACAGCAACATTATCAGATATTATAAGAAGAATACCTCTAAACAAAACTGCTAAAATATCAGCACTTCGTCTTGAATTAGTTACTTTAATGGCTAGATTAAAGCATCTTAATAAATTAGCCCCTAAACTTTTCGATGAGGCTTTAGATTTATTTGCAAATATGAAAGAAGTGCTAAATGAAAGTAAAAAAGTTGGATATAACAACAAAGGTAAAGAGCATGTTGTTAATAGGAAATTATCAGTATTAGTAAATAAGCAAGTTTAATATAGAATATTTATATCTTAATTAAACGTATGGCATAGTTTTATGTTATACGTTTTTTTTTATATTTTGTTTTAATTTTTTTAAATAACTTAATAAAAAATATTGCAATAATATAAAAACGATATAAAGTATTACTCAAAATAATAATTTAAAAACTTAAACAGGACAAAATTATGAAAAAAGTAAATTTATCAGGAAGAGATTTTATTAATTTGGAGGATTTTACAAGCGAAGAATTATCAGCTTTAATAGATTATACCTTTGAATTAAAATCAAAAGTAAAAAATAGAGAAGAAATTGATATTATGAAGAATAGAACTATGGTGATGTATTTTTCAAAGCCTAGTTTAAGGACTCGTTTAAGTTTTGAAATAGGTATGAATAAATTAGGTGGAGATGCTTTCGTACTCAAGCAGGATGAAATTATATTGGGACAAAGAGAGAGTATTGAAGACAGTGCTAATGTTATTTCAAGATACTGCGATTTGATTATGATAAGAACATTTGCTCATAGTGATGTAGAAGACTTTGCTAAATATTCAAAAGTGCCTGTAATAAATGCTCTTACAGATCTTTCACATCCTTGTCAGATTATGGCTGATTTATTCACTATGAAAGAATATTTCGGAAAATTAGAAGGGCTTACTTTAACATATATCGGAGATGGCAACAATGTATGCAATAGTCTTTTAATAGGCTGTACATCTCTTGGAGTTAATGTTAAAGTTGGAGTACCTAAAGGTTATGAGCCTGATGCTAAAACTATAGAAATAGCTAAGAAAATAGCAAAAGAGAAAGGATGCACTGTTGAAATTACAAATGATGTAAAAGAGGCAGTAAGTAGATCTGATGTAGTTTATACTGATGTATGGGCTTCTATGGGGCAGGAGAGTGAAAAAGAACAAAGACTTAATATATTCAAAGGCTTTACTCTTACTAAAGAATTATTTTCTCTAGCAAATAAAGGGGCTATAGCATTGCATTGTCTTCCTGCACATAAGGGGGAGGAGATAAGCGAAGAAGTATTCAATATGAATGCTCAGTATATTTATGAAGAGGCAGAAAATAGAATGCATGCTCAAATGGCTATAATGAGCAGTATAGTAAAAGAATAATATTTAGTAAATATTAAATTAATTTTTGTTATTTGTGGAGTAATTTATACTAAAAGATTAATTTTTTAAAATTAGAATATTTGCATAGCTTTACACCTCTTCTTTTGCGACCTAAGGAAGTTAGTTATAGCATGGAACAAAGAAGTTAGGATAGGCTATATTTTAGAAATCCAATTTTAGTGTATCTAAATTGGATAATTTATCTTGTAAGATATATTTAATATTATTTTACTTACACTTTTTGATTCGGAGAAAAAGAACAATAAAAAATTAAAATAACAATAGACTTAAAAATTTTTAGCATATATTTTGTAAATTTAGTTTAATCGAGGTAATCGAATATAAATAAAAACATTTTATAAGTTTTAAATAAGGGATTTATCATGAAAAAAAAATTAGTATTAGCCTATTCAGGCGGTTTGGACACTACAGTTATTATACCATGGCTTAAAGAGAATTATGATTATGATGTAATTGCTGTTTGTGTCGATGTAGGTCAGGGAACTGAAACTGACGGTTTAGAGGAAAGAGCTTTAAAAACTGGTGCTGTTAAATACAGATTAGTTAAATGCGAAGATGAATTTGTTACTGATTATCTTTATCCTATAGTAAAGGCTGAGGCTACTTATGAGGATAAATATTTGCTTGGTACTTCTGCTGCAAGACCTTTAATAGCTAAAAAGTTAGTTGATGTGGCTTTAGAAGAAGGTGCTACTGCTATAGCACATGGAGCTACTGGTAAAGGTAATGACCAATTAAGATTTGAATTGACAGTTAAGGCATTAGCACCAAATTTTGAAATCATAGCTCCTTGGAGAGAATGGAATATAGCTTCAAGAGAGGAAGAGATTAAATATTTGGAAGACAGAAATTTAGAAGTACCTATGAAGAAAGATGATTCTTATTCAAGAGATAAGAACCTTTGGCATTTATCACATGAGGGATTAGAGCTTGAAGATCCTGTTAATATACCTAATTATGAAAGACTTCTAAAACTCTCAAATACTTTAGAAAATGCTCCTAATGAGGGACAATTTGTGGAATTAGAATTTGAAAAAGGAATACCTACTAAAGTTGATGGAAAAACTTTATCGCCTTCTGATTTAGTTAAATATTTAAATGAAATAGGTGGAAAGCATGCAGTTGGTATTGTTGATCTATTAGAAAACAGAGTAGTAGGAATAAAATGCCGTGGTGTATATGAAACTCCGGGAGGAACTATTCTTTATGCTGCTCATAGAGAAATTGAACATTTATGTTTAGACAGAGATACTTTATACTTTAAGCATATAGTTTCTCATAAGTTAACAGATCTTGTATACAGCGGAAAATGGTTTACTCCTTTAAGAGAAGCTTTATGTGCCTTCATTGACAGCACTCAGCAAACTGTAACAGGAAAAGTAAAATTAAAATTATATAAAGGAAATATCATACCTGCTGGAGTTACCTCTCCTTATTCTGTTTATAATCAGAGTTTGGCTAGCTTTACTACAGGTGAATTATATAACCATCATGATGCTCAGGGCTTTATTACATTATTCGGTTTGCCTTTGAAAGTGAATGCTTTAATGAAGGAACGTGTTAAAAATAACGGAGTTAAATAATTAATTTATGAAAGAAAAATTATGGGGGGGACGCTTTTCTAAAGAGCTTAACAAAGAAGCTAATGATTTTAATTCCTCATTATCTTTTGATTGTAAGATGTACAGAGAGGATATTTTAGGTAGCATAGCACATGCTAAAATGCTTGGGGAATGTTCCATTATTGCTCTTGATGAAAGCGTAACTATAATAAATGCTTTAAAACAGATTTTAGATGATATAGAAAATAATAAACTTCAATTTGATTTTGAATTGGAGGATATTCATACTCAGGTTGAAAGATGGCTTATTGACAGAATAGGTGAAATCGGTAAGAAAGTACATACTGGAAGAAGCCGTAATGATCAGGTTGCTCTTGATCTGAGAATGCATTTAAAAAACAAAATTGAAAATATAAAATCTTTAATACTGGATTTAATTTCTATATTAATAAGCATTCAAAAAGAGCATACAAAAACTTATATGAGCGGTTATACTCATCTTCAAAGGGCACAGGTTATTACATTTGCACATTATTTAGGTGCTTATGTTGAGATGTTTAAAAGGGATTTTGACAGGCTTAATGATGCCTATAAGAGAATAGATGTTATGCCTCTCGGTGCTGGTGCTTTGGCTTGTTCTACTTATAGCATTGACAATAAGAAAACTGCTGAAACTCTAAACTTCAAGAATGTTATGCTAAACTCATTAGATGCTGTATCTGACAGAGATTTTGTTATTGAAACTGAATCTGCATTAGCTATAATAATGATGCATTTAAGCCGTTTTTCTGAAGAGTTTATTTTGTATTCTACTTCCGAGTTTAAGTTTTTGGAATTTGATGATGAGTTTACTACAGGTTCTAGTTTAATGCCTCAGAAGAAAAATCCAGACATACTTGAGCTTATTCGAGGAAAGACTGGCAGAGTTTACGGTAATTTATTTTCAATACTTACTGTAATGAAATCTTTGCCTTTAGCGTACAATAAGGATATGCAAGAGGACAAAGAAGGTATATTTGATTCTTTGGAAAATGTTAAAAATTGTTTATCAATACTTCCTAATGTATTAAAAACAATGAAAGTTAATAAAGATAATATGCTTAATTCTGTTAATGAAGGTTTTTTGAATGCTACTGAGGTTGCTGATTATCTTGTAAGGAAGGGCATGGCTTTTAGAGATGCTCATGGTGTTTCTGGGCGTCTTGTTGTATACTCAATTAATAATAACAAGAATCTTTCTACTCTCTCAATAGAAGAATATAAAAAAGAGTCTAACCTTTTTGAAGATGATATTTATTCATGCATTACTCCAGAGGCTCAGGTTTCTAACAAGACTATGATTGGAAGTCCTAGCGAGAATGCTGTTTTGGAAGTGATAAAGATAAATGAAGAATGGCTAAAATCAAATAAAAAATAATATATCATTAATAAAATATAAAAAACAAGGATGCTAAAAAATAGTGTTCTTGTTTTTTATTGCATTATTAATATTACAAAAACCATATATTAAAAACTAATGAAAAAATTATATCAACTTTTTTTGCCAAAAAGTTGCAAAAAGACAAATTATTATAATTGTATTATCACATCATAAATATTTCTTGTTTCAAGTACTTTAACTCCTACTTCATATTCACGCATATATTTTGTAAGTCTGTATCCGTTTATTAAAATATTTTATATCTTTTGATTCATCAACAACTCTTTTAGCATGCGGAGTATAATCTGAAGTAGTTATAAAAATTCCTATGTTTATTCCATATTATAAAATTTATTCTCATTCCCCCCTCTCATTCTCTTTTACTTATTTTAAAAGTTTCATTTTAGTTATATTTTTTGCTTTAATAGAAATAATAACACCCCCCTAGCTTTATTTCAATTTTATACATATTCACCGCACGCAGAGTAAAGTTAGAAATATTAATTTGATGATAATATAATTTAAATTAAATATATGGTTTTATTTACCGTGCGTAATGTTTAGTCAGTGAATACCTGTACCCAATATATTCTGCCATTATACTCAAAGACACCAATGCCTATTTTTCCAAATTTCTTTTGAAGTATATTGGCTCTATGTCCAGTAGAGTTAAGCCAAGATTTCATAACATCATCGGCATCAAATTGTCCGTTAGCTATGTTTTCTCCTGCAGTTTTATATGATATGCTGTACTCTTTTAGAACTGTTGAGAAGTCTGTACGGTTTGGTCTTGTATGCGAGAATAGTTTTATTAGTTCCTCTGCTCTTTTTTGTGCAGCTTCAGTTAATTTTTTATCAATAATTAAAGAAGATGATATGTTATTTTGTTTTCTAGCTTCATTGCATAACTGAACAACTCTTTCTCTTTCTTTTTGTATATTCAATTCTTGTTTTACTATATTATTATTTCTTGATGCAATATAAATCATAACCCAATATTTTTGACCGTTATTTTCATATACAGAAACAGCGGCATGAGTAAAATTTTTATTTAATACCAAATTTTTCTTACTTTCTAATATTTGTTTGAATATATCTTTAGCATTCATATTTGCAATGATAGAACCTTCGGAATATGATGAAAACTGTATATTATTATCTTGTAATGCAGTGGATTTTTTTATTCTGTTTGCTATTTCTTTAGCTCTTTGATCTGCGGCATTTTGTAATTGAGTTTCTGTTTTATACTCGTTTAATCCTGATTTTTTTCTTTCATTATTTATTAAATTGAATATTTGATTGGCTTCATTGTTTTGAGTGTATGATATTTGATTGAAAAGTACTAAAGTAAATAATGTTAAAAATATAATTTGAAAAAATTTCATTTTGAATTCCTTGAATGTATTATTTACAAAAATAATATTCTCTTATATAATTATAATACTACAAAACATAAAAACTGTTTAATTATAAAGTAAGTAAAATTTAAATTATATATATTTTATAATTAATTGATAAACAATTATTTATAGTTGATGTGATTAAGTTGTTAAAGTTTTTAAAGCTAGTTTATATTAGTAATATATTAAAATGAATTTATTTGATTATTATGAGCATTGAGAACATAACAAAATAATTAAGTTAGTGGAGCATTCGTTAATTTTAATTATTGATTAATTATATGCGTATGCGAACATAATAATAAAATTTAGTGATCCGAGCAGTTGATAATTTTAATTATTGATTAATTATATGCGTATGCGAACATAATAATAAAATTTAGCAAGCCGAGCAGTTGATAATTTTAATTATTGATTAATTATAGGCGTATGCGAACATAATAATAAAATTTAGTGATCCGAGCAGTTGATAATTTTAATTATTGATTAATTATAGGCGTATACGAACATAATAATAAAATTTAGTGATCCGAGCAGTTGATAATTTTAATTATTGATTAATTATAGGCGTATGCGAACATAATAATAAAATTTAGCAAGCCGAGCAGTCAATAATTTTAATTATTGATTAATTATAGGCGTATGGAACATAATAATAAAATTTAGTGATCCGAAGCAGCAAATAAATTTATTTATTTGCTTATTATAGGCGTAGGCGAACATAATAATAAAATTTAGTGAGCCGAAGCAGCAAATAAATTTATTTATTTGCTTATTATAGGCGTAGGCGAACATAATAATAAAGGAAGGAATATGAAATATATAGTAAGTTTAACAGGTGCCACAGGAAATATGGGGCTTGAAACATTAAGACAATTAATGGAAATAGAAGATATAGAAACAGTAAAAATATTGGTTAGAAAAGAAAGTATAAAGGCATCAGAAAAATTAAAAAAGAAGTATGGTAATAGGTTAAAAGTTGTTATAGGTTATTTGTATGAGAGAGATGACTGCGAAAAATTGATAAAAGACTGTCATTATGTACTTAATCTTGCAGCAGTAATACCTCCTAATTCTGATAAATATCCTAAACTTACACATCTTACAAATTTTGTAGGTGTTAAGCATATAGTAGATATATTGGAAGGAATGGAAAAAGATAAGCGTCCGAAACTTGTTCATATATCAACAGTAGCACTTTATGGCAATCGTAATGAAAAACATCCTTGGGGTAGAGTAGGGGATCCGTTATTGATAAGTTCTTATGATGTTTATTCATATTCAAAATTGAAAGGTGAGAGATATGTTCTTGATTCATCATTAGAAAATAGGGCTATAATAAGACAAACAGCAATGCTTCATGGCCGAATGCTTACTGATAATATGAGCGATGGGCTTATGTTTCATACTTGTTATAATGCACCTCTTGAATGGGCTACTGCTAGAGATAGCGGACTTTTAATGAAAAGGATTATTGAAGAAGATATAAAAGGAAAATTGGACGATTATTTTTGGAAGGGCTGTTTTAATTTGGGAAGTAAGGCAGAAAATAGACTTATAGGTTATGATACTTTTAATGATGGATTCAAACTTATAGGCGGTTCTACAAAAAAATATATGAAGCCTCATTGGAATGCTACAAGAAATTTCCATGGACTTTGGTATTATGACGGATATAAACTTGAAGAATTATTTTCCTATCAAAAAGAATCTGTTACTGATTATTGGAATGAAATAGGCAAAACCCATTGGTATTATACATTCGGCAAAATAGTACCTCCTTCTTTAATATCATTCTTCGCTATACAAAGACTTTTACCTCATCCTAATTCGCCTGCATATTGGAGAAAAAACGGAGAGAAAGGAAAGATTATAGCTACATTCGGAAGTGAGGAGGCTTTTGATAATCTTCCTAAAAAATGGGAGAATTTTAATTTGCTTTTTGAAAATAAAGATTCTCAGGGTAATTATATAGATTATAAGGCTTTACTTGATATAAAAAATGCTAAACTTCTTGATCATGGCTATGATGAAAATAAAAAAGACAGTGAAATAGATTTGGAAGATTTGAAAAAGGCTGCAGAGTTCAGAGGTGGAAAACTTTTAAGCACTAGCATGACCAAAGGAGATTTGCATACAAAATTAAAATGGTCTTGTGCTGAAGGTCATGAATTTGAGGCTTCTCCATTTACTATAATAAAAGCTGGTCATTGGTGCGAGGAATGTATACCTGATTATACCTGGAATTTCGATATGCTTGCTAAGAAAAATCCTTTCTTTGCTCAGGTTTGGTATGATTCGCATGAAAAAGATGAGAATATAATTTATTATTTTGATGAGGATTTCAAAGCCCATTATAAAAAGGTAGATTAATTTTATGTATAATGATGTTATTTTATCTGATGTTATCAAATCTTTTAATATGAATAATTTTAGTTCCATTCCTTTAGATTATTCTTGGTCTTTTTCTGATAAAACTATAAAAGATACAGCATACATTACTCATAACTATTATACATATCCTGCCAAATTTATACCTCAATTAGTTTCAAGATTAATTAATACATATACTAATGAGAGAGAAATTATTGTTGATCCTTTTATGGGAAGCGGTACTTCTATTGTTGAGAGTCTTGTAAATAAAAGATATGCATACGGGGTTGATATAAATGAAATAGCATATCTAATATCTAAAGTGAAAAGTACTCCGCTTAATATTGAATTATTAAAAAAGGAATATTTAATACTAGAAGAAAAATTGACAAACTATAGTATTATGGTAGATAAAGATACTTTAATAAAAGCAAAAAATATTGTACCTAATAATGATAGAATAGATTGACGGTATTGCCAGATTTTTAATGAAGATATATTATTAACCGTATCTAAAGATGATTTTTTGAGCTTTATGAAAAAATATAAGAGTCAGATTATAATACTTTGCATAAAGCTCTTAATGTATAAGATTATTGAACTTTCTTTATTAACTTCTAAAAATATTAAAGGATTAGATTATAAAGAAAATTATATCAATTACTATGTTGGTAATGATGCTGTACTTGTTTCTATATATAATGATATTAATGATAAGATAGCTATGTATATAATAGGTAAATGAAAAATAGTGGGAATTGATGTAATAGCTTTATATAAGTATATAGGTATGCTCCATTGTGTTAGCCTAAATTAATTAAATAAAACAAATATAAATTCGAAATAAAATTTTGACAAAATACTATCACTTTAGTATAATGTACAAACTATTTATACAATATTATTTTCATTAGTGATATTGTATACTTTACAAAAATAGCAAATTAGCAAATATATTTTATTTATAATTAAATTGGGTTAATGAAAAATGAATGAATATAAAAATAAAAAAGCTGTAATATACTCTTTCTCAGGTACAGGAAACACTGAGAAGGTAGCAAGAGAATATAAAAGAATATTTGAAGAAAACAATGTTGAAACTTTATTATATAATGTAGGCGATTATTTTGATAATATGCCTAATCCTGAAGATTATGATTATGTAGGTCTTGCTTATCCTATACATGGATTTAATGCTCCTTATCCTATTTTTGATTTGGTAAAATTATTTCCTAAACTTGATAATAAGAAAATTTTTATCATAAAAAGTTCTGGGGAGCCTCTTACTATTAATAATATATCTTCCGAGCCAATAATGGCTAGACTTAAGCCTAAAGGTTATGTTCTTACTAATGAATATCATTATATAATGCCTTATAATATAATGTTCAGGCATACTGATGAGTTTGCTGCTAATATGTGGAAAACTGCAAAAGCATTATGTGTTATAGAGGCAAATGAGGTTTTACAAGGCAGAGAAAGTTTTTTGAAGAAATTTCCATTTGGAAGATTTATAGCGTTTTTGTTTAGAATAGAGCATCCTGCTATGAAGATTAATGGTAATTTATTTAAAGTAAAAAAGATTTGCACTCATTGTAATTTATGCGTTAAAAAATGTCCTGTTAATAATATTTATAATGATGAAAAAGGCGATATTAAATTCAAAAATAAATGTGTTATGTGTACGAGTTGTGCATTCAGATGTCCTGTTGATGCCATCACTATAGGAATATTAAACGGCTGGAGAGTTAATGGTATTTATAAATTTGAAAATCCTCCTAAAGCCGAGAAAAGTAAGTATGATAATTACTGTAAAAAGGCTTATGAGAGATATTTTTCTGAAGCTGATAAAAAAATACATTATTATTCTGATAATGCTAAAGAGGAATATAAACAAAAACTATATTATAAAAATATAGAAAATTACTTACTTAATAAGTAAATATTATTCTAACGCTTTTTTTGAAATTTCCGAAAATGAAAAAAAACAATATAAAAAATAGTTTGGAGCGGAAAATGATAAAGAAGTCTTTAGCAATATTAATAGTTATATTATTAACTTTTACAATATCATGTCGAAAACCTTCAGAAGGTAATATAGAAGATGATTATATTAATGAAATAGGGAAAGAATATCAAAATTCATCTAGTAATGATGTTGTAGTAGAAACTAATAATGGCTTATCATCAGGCATTGATAATACTAATGGCACTAATAATAGCTTATCATCAGGTATTGATAATACTAATGATATTTATATAGAAACAGAAAATAATAATACTCAAGTAAATAATGATAATCAATTTAATCAAAATGTTTCTCAAGAAAATAATATACCTGTATATACTGCAGAACCTGCTAAAAAAAGACCTTTAAAAGCTACTATAGATACTTTTTACAGTCCTTGGACTTCTAAAAATGATCCGCTAATGATTAGAGAGATAAGAGTTATGATAGCCAATAAAGAATATACTCAGGCTTTAAACTATATAAATAAATTAGACTTCAATAATTTGCCAGCTGATGTTGATATAGGACATTTATATCAATTCAAAGGTATAGTTCATTATTTCCTTTCCAAAAATGATAAATCAAATATAGCTTTAGCAGATGAATGCTTTAAAAAAGTTGAAGGCTTAACTAAAATAGAAAAATTCAAGCCTCTTTCATTATTATGGAATGGTATGTTATATCAAACTTATTCTACAGATGAAAATAAGCTTAAAGAGGCTATTACTTTACTTGACAGAGTTATTACAGAGTATCCTAGAACTAGATTTGCTAATGATGCTGTATTCTATAAGGCTGTAACTATTAAAAAATTAGGTATGCCTGAAAATGAATATAATGATCTTTTCCTATCTATAAAAAGAGGCGGTTTTGTTGATACTTTGGTATTCTCTCAAGTTATAAATGACTATGTACCTGCTAATGATTTAGTAGATAAAGAAATGGTTAAATAATTTTTACTTATTTTTATTTAATTAGTAGCTGCTTTTTTATTATATTATGGTTTTATAATTTAAATTAGACTTTAATGATTAAATGTTTTTTTATTTAAAAAGCGACAACTTATTTTTTATAGGCTGCCGCTTTTTTATTTTTATAAGTATTATAATTTTTCTTCTTTAAGGAGATTATTGAATTGATTTCTTGAGTATACAGTTACTTTATCATTATATGAAACATAACTTTTAGCACTACTGCTCAATTTTACAGGCACTATTAAAATACCGTTTTTAGCTCCTGATTCATTAACCATCATTAAGAAATCTCTGATGATTAATTCTCCTATTTCTATTTTTTTCCATCTTTTAAAAGATATTAGAGTAGTATCTTTTTTATTTCCTTTAGTATTATATGTGAGATAGTTAACTTCATCACCATAATCGCTTGTAGAAGCAGCATCTGTATATTCCTGTATGATAGAATGTGATAATTTTGTGCGTATTAGATTTTGACATAGCTTTTTAAAATCTATTATATTCATATTATAAATCTTATCAACTTTTTGAACTATTTTAAGATTCATTTCATTTGAATTAGTATTTTCTGATATTTTCAATTCATCTAATACTTTTTTAATATTTATATTATTTTGTATTTTTATTAAAGAAGTTAAGTAATTTATATCAATAAATGATCCTTCCCATAAATCTACAGCTTTTTCCCAATTTTCTATATATTCTTTATCAACATACTTTTCATAATTATCATTTTTAGAATTATCTAATTTTATGAAATTTCTTAACTTATTAAGCTGCTCTGTAGCATTATTTATATCTGATAAATATTTAATTATATTTCCAATATTATATGAAGCGAATTCAGGTAAATTGAGATTCTTTATATTTTGAAATAATTTTATTGATAATGATAAATCTCTCAAAAAATATGAATAGAAAGAATAATCCATAATCAAATCAGATATTTTTTTATCAGGACTAGCTATATTATATTTTTTATATAAATCATCATATAGTTCTTTAAACTTTTCATTATCAAGAATTTTATATAGTATGTGAAGATATATTCTGTCAAGGAAGAATTTATCTTTAACATTTTTATCAACAATGATTTTCTCTATAAAGCTTCTTGCAATATTTAATTCATCTGAAATCATATACATTGATATCAAAGTACGATTTACAGAATCAATATCATTTATATTTTTTTCTTTTACAATTCTTTTTTGAAGTTCTTCCAAAAATACAATACATTTTTTATAATCTTTTGATTTGAAAAAACTGAATGCCGCCGCTTTAATAGAATCTATATCAAATTCATTTTTATTGAGTATAGCTTTATTAAAATGATCGCATGCAACTATATAATATCCTTCATTGCAAAGAACAGTACCAGCTTTTATATTATGAAGCATGCTTCCAGAATTTAGTTTAGCAATTTTTAGAGTATATTTGAAAGCCTCTTCTTTTTTTTCTATACTCTCATAATATTTTTCGAGTTTTAAGCATACTTCTAATTCCTCTTTTTCTTGATAAAAAGAAAGCGGAAGTAATTTTTCATACATTTCAAAAGCAATTTCAGTTTCTCCTATTTGTTCTTTGATTTTAGCCAATTGGTAAATAGATACATAATCTTTTTCATCTTCATTGATTTTATTTGTCAATTCTTCTATTTGTTTTCTGATATGTTTGTTTGAAATACCTTTTTTGTCTCTACATAAAATTTTCCTTATAATGAGAATAATTAAAATTATTAATACTGCGGATGCTGATATAATATAAAGCATTTTAGATAACCTTTTCCTATGATAACTACATAAATAATATATCATTTTCTATATTTTTCAATCTTTATTACTTCTTTATTCTAAAAAAAATTATAGACTAAATCATTAATTTAATATATTATATTATATTTATATATTAAATTAATGGATTTTGGAAAATGGAAAATATCAAAGAGAAAGAATTCAGTATTTCATTTATTAGTATATTGCTTATTTGTTCTTATATAGCCTGCCAAATGATATCGAATATAGCAAGTGTAAAAATAGCGAATGTTTTAAATTTGGCAGTAGACGGTGGAACATTTTTATATCCTTTGGCTTTTACAATTAGGGATATGGCACATAAAACTATAGGTAAGAAAAATACTCAAAAGCTTATATTGGTTTCTGCCATTATAAATATATTTTCTCCTATATACTTTTATATGATATCTCAAATACCTGCAGATTCAACTTGGGAATTTAATGAGGCTTTTAAATTAACATTAAGCCCTGTACTTAGAATAGCAATAGCTTCTATAGTAGCTTCTTCATTATCTGAGCTTGTAGATACTGAGATATATCATTTATTTGTTACTAAAATTACAAAAAAATATCAATGGTTTAGAGTGCTTATTAGTAATGCATTCAGTATACCTGTTGATAATTTGATTTTTGTAGTTATAGCATTTTGGGGGGCATTGCCTTTTGATGCTTTAGTTGGTATATTTATATTTAATTTTATAGTAAAATATGCTGTTACTATTATAAGTGTTCCTATGATATATTTAGTAAAAGATAAAAATTATCATAATTAATTAAAAGTTATTTACATAAAATAATATAATTGTTATATTTTGAATACAAAAATAGAGAGTTGATTTTATGAGAGCTATTATAAAATATTTATCATCATATTTACCTGAAAACATAATAACTAATTATGATTTAGAAAAAAAGTTGGATACTGATAATGATTGGATAGTTTCAAGAACTGGAATAGAAGAGAGAAGAATAGCAGATAAAAAGGAAAGTTCTGGAGATATGGCAATAAAAGCTGTAGAAAATTTAAAAGTAAAAGGTGCTGTAGTAGAAGATGCTGATGCTATAATAGTTGCTACTTCTACAAAATCATATACTTTTCCTTCTACTGCAGGACTTATACAAAAGGCATTCAATATAAAAAATTCCTGCCTTGCTTTTGATATATCAGCAGCATGTTCTGGATATATATATGCTTTAAATACGGCTGCTTCTCTTATAGAGAGTAAAGAGTGTAAAAAGGTTTTGATAATTGCCACTGAAAAATGTTCTGATATACTTAATTGGGAAGACAGAACAACTGCTATATTATTTGGAGATGGTGTAAGTAGTGCTTTATTAGAGGCTTCTGATGATGATAGTAAGGGTATTATATCCACCGATATAGGTTCTGAGCCTAATGATGAAATACTTATAGTAAAGGGTGGAGGAAGTGTTTATCCTATTACGAAAGAGAATGTTGAGGATAATACTAATACTATATCAATGGCTGGTACTGAAGTTTTTAAGAAGGCGGTTAAGACTTTCGATGAAACTATAAATAAAACTGTACAAAATGTTAATTTGGATTTGAATAATTTATCTCTTATAATAACACATCAGGCTAATACTAGAATAATGAATGTTGTTGCTAAGAATTTAGGTTTAAAAGATGATAAATTCTATGTTAATATACAAAAATACGGTAATACATCTGCCGCAAGTGTAGGAATAGCTTTTACTGAGGCTTTTGAATCAGGTTCTATAAAAGAGGGCGATTATGTATTATTAACCGCTTTTGGGGCAGGACTTACTTGGGGTTCAACTTTAATAAAATTCTAATAATATAATATAGAGGTTTTTTATTATGACATTGTATGAATATTTATATTCTGGTTTTGGTAAGAAAGAGGATTTAAATTGTGCTGAAAAGATTCTTTATGGAGCTAATAAAGTTTATGAACTTGGTATAAATAAAAATGATTTAAAATTGGCTGCTGGTTTTGGTGGTGGTATGGGTGTTGGAATTACATGCGGAATATTAACAGGCGGAATAATGGCACTTGCTAAAGCTTTTATAGAGGATAGGGGACATGAAGGTACTCTTTTAAAAGAAATAGAAGTTGAATATATAAATAAATTTAATGATAAAATGGAAAGTATCAATTGCGATACATTAGTAGAAAAATACAGACATCCAGAAGAAGGATGCAGCTATTTAATATTTGAAGCTGCTAAAATATTTGATGAATTAATGGAAAAATATAAAGATTATAGAAAAAATTAATTTTCAAGTTTTAAAAATACAGCAGAAATACTTATTTTTAAAACCCTAAATAATATCGCATATAGAATTAATAATATTTAGTTTTTTTCTTTCTCTTTCACTTAAAGGTGCATATTTAGATTTGTATATTATATCATTAGC
Source organism: Brachyspira sp. (assembly GCF_029258575.1). Classification (GTDB taxonomy): domain Bacteria; phylum Spirochaetota; class Brachyspiria; order Brachyspirales; family Brachyspiraceae; genus Brachyspira. Next base: position 28,047 of record NZ_JARHYI010000033.1, read on the forward strand.
GAGTACTATAAATTGTTCTTTAAGCATCTCAGCCGCTTCTTTAGGTGTTTTTCCTGTAGATTTTATAGCTAAATCTTCATTGCCTATTACATAATGATCATCGGCTATTTTCATCATATAACCTTTTAATGGTTTTTTAAAATGAAAATCATCTACATCATTAAAATTTAATTCTATTTTTTGTTTTTGTGCCATTAATATATACCCGCCTTTTTTGCATAATCTTCATTTGTTAAACTAAAAGTTTTCTGTGTAAATATAATATTATTAGTATTGAAGGCATAAGGAACTTTTCCTTTTAATCTGCTTACTGCATTTGATATAGCCTGATCTATAACTATATATAATTCTTCAGCATGTCTTTTTTGATACTTCATAACATCGGCAATAACTATCTCATAGGCAGTTTGTCTGGTAGGAGCACCAGTATCTCCTATTATATGATAAGAATCGCCATTTAAGGTATCTATCCATAAATAATTTTCCTCTAAATCATATATCTCAAAATTTATAGTAACCTTTTGAGACCAAAAAGACATAGTGGAATTAGCATACATTATACCGTCTACCTTATCGGCAAGAGCAGATAAAGTTTTCTCACTCAATCTATTCGTTGCCAAAGTACCAGTAGCAGCTACATAATTAGCACCCAATATGGAGTGATTAGGCAATTCAGCAAAATCTTTATTTCCCATAGCTTCTTCTAAAGTTATGAGCCTAACCATTTCATTTTGGGAATTAAAATTACTAATAAAACTGTTCAATACAAAATCAGTATATATTTCAGTATTTAAATATTTTAATCTATCTAAATAATGATTAGTCATACTTTTAGTAAATGTAAAAGAAGCAACAGCTATAGTTCTATTTTTTCCTATAATATCATCTACTTTCACATAAGAATATTTAGAAGCACATGATATAGTAATAAATAAAGATAATATTATAAATATAAAAAAATTAATTTTCCTATTCATCTAATATATTTTCCTTAAACTATTCTATTGTTTTTACAGTTTCTTCTTCATTAACTTCATTATTAACTTCATTTTTTCTGTACTCTATTACCTGATTAATAATAGATTTTACAGCATAATCTTTATCTGTAGAAGCAAGTAAATTTAAAGATCTATCAACTCTTATATCATCATAATCTTTCAATGCTTCAACTGCGGCCATTCTAACCCATTTGTTTTTGCTTGATAAACTATCAAGTATAGAGTTTAAAAGTGCCTTTGCATTCATTTTTCCAGCTACTTTAAGCCCTTCTATTTGAACTTGTAAATCTGTATCAGATATAGATCTTTTTACCCTATCAATAGCTTCAGGATTATTGGCATCCAATCTTCCAAGCCCTAAAATAGCTAAGCATCTTACATTGAAATCAGGATCTTCAACACTTGCCCTAAGAAAATCGCTGTATGCAATATCTGCCTCTATCTTACCTAAAACCCATATTGCCTCAGCACGCACCTCTCTTCCTCCATTTTGAGCTGCATTAAGAACCCTTAATATAACTTCCTCATTGTCTGGATTTTTAGCAAGTTTCTTTTCTGCTTTATTAACATCATCTAATCTTCTTAATGTAACATCTTTTTCAGAGCAAGATAAAAACAATAGAGATATTACAAAAGCCATTATAATTTTTTTCATATTATTTTTATAACCATTTACTCTTTAATTTATTAATTTCTTCTTTAGCCTTTTCTACATTTTCTATAGAGCCTTGAGCAAAAGTATCTTTTCCACCGCCTCTACCTCCGCTTACAGCTATAATATCTTTTATAATATTATTAGCGGATAATTTCTTTTCTTTCAAAGCATTTCCTGTTATCTGAACAAGTATAGAATTTGAAGAATCAGTTTTACTTATCATCACAGCAATACTGTCTTTTACTCTCTCTTTTATAGTGTCAGCATAAAGCCTAACTTCTTTAATATCTTCATAAAACTCTAAATTATAGAATCTAATTCCTTTTAACTCTTCATAGCTATCCATAAAAGAAACAGTAGCAGCACCTGAAGTTTTTAACTGCTTAATCTCTTTTTGAAGCTTTTTTACTTCATTTTGCAAACTCTCAGCTCTAACTGTAAGTTCATCAGTTTTTGAAGCATTAAGTATATGTGCTAAATTTTTCACTTTATTGAATAATTTACTAGCCTCATTAGCAGCCTTTAATCCAGTAATAGCCTCTATTCTTCTCACACCACTTGCCACAGAACCTTCGCTTACTATATGAAAATAACCAACTTCAGATGTATTTGTCAAATGACTTCCTCCGCATAGTTCCACAGAGAAGCCGTTTCCTATATCAAGTATTCTTACAGTATCAGGATATTTTTCACCAAATAAAGCCTTAGCACCGCAGGAAATAGCCTCTTCTTTAGGCATATATTTTATTACAGCAGGCATTGATTTGAATACAGCTTCATTAACTTGATTTTCTATATTCATTAAAGTTTCTTCAGATATTGAATCAGGATGAGTAAAGTCAAATCTTAAATATTCATCTGATACAAAACTTCCAGCCTGATTAATATGATTTCCAAGTGTAAGCTCTAATACTCTTTGAAGTATATGTGTAGCTGTATGATTTTTTCTTATAGCACTTCTTCTATTAAAATTAACAAGCAGTTTAACTTCTTCTCCTACATTTAAAGAATGCTCACTGCAGTCTGCTATATGTATAATAGTGTTTTCTTTCTTTTGAGTATCTATTATTTTTATCATTTCTTTTTTTGAGTTTTCTATATATCCATTATCTCCGATTTGTCCACCCATCTCACCATAGAAAGGAGATACATCAGTTATTATTACAGCCTTTGAAGATGAAGTTTTTTCTTTTTGATTATTATCTTCATATATAGCTACAATTTTTGCATTTACTCCATTAATTAAACTATCAGTATCTTCGCCTACATATTTAGTTTCATAATTTTCAACATAACCAAATTTTGATTTTTTATATTCGCCAGTTCCTCTGCTTCTTTTTTTCTGCTCTTCCATAGCCTCTTCAAATCCAGCCTTATCAACTGTCAATCCATGATCAGCAGCTTCTTCTTCTGTTATATCTATAGGAAGTCCGTAAGTATCAAAAAGCATAAATGCATCTTTTCCTGATATTACTTTACTCTCTTTGCTTTCTTCAAATACACTGTAAAGTTTATTCATACCAGCAGATATTGTATTTATAAATTTATTTTCTTCTTCTTTTAATATTTTTTTAACATTCTCTTCTTCTTTAGGAAGATAATCATATACCTCTTTATAAACATTAACTACAGAAGAAGTAATTTCATTTAAGAAAGCAACCTTATGTCCTAAATCGCTTGCAGTTTTTAAAGCTCTTCTTAAAAGCCTTCTAAGTACATAACCGCGTCCATCATTTGAAGGAGTACAGCCTTCTGATATTACAAATACTAATGCCCTTAAATGGTCGGCTATTAAATTTATTTTAGTTTTATTTTTATCTTCATATTTTACATTAAGTTTTTTAGCTATAGCATCAACTATAGGCTTCATCACATCAGTTTGATAATTGCTTTCAACACCTTGTGTAATATAGCATAATCTTTCAAGTCCCATTCCTGTATCTATACCAACATTAGGTAAAGGAGATAAATTACCATCAGTATCCTGAAAGAATTCATTGAATACCAAATTCCAAAACTCTAAATATCTCTCACAATCGCATCCAACGAAACAATTAGGATTATCACATCCTTTCTCTTCTCCCATATCAATATAAAGCTCACTACAAGGTCCGCAAGCTCCAGAATCTCCAGCAGGTCCCCAGAAATTATCCTTCTTTCCAAGTCTTACTATCTTTTCTTTAGGTATTCCTATATGTTCATTCCAAATTTTAAAAGCATCATCATCTTTTTCATAAATGGAAACATATATTTTTTCAATAGGAAGTTTAATTACTTGAGTAGAAAATTCCCAAGCAAATTCTATAGCCTCTTTCTTGAAATAATCTCCCATAAAACAGAAATTACCAAACATTTCAAAAAAAGTATGATGTCTTGCTGTTTTTCCTATATTTTCTAAATCAGAAAGTCTGAAACATTTCTGTATAGTTGCAACTCTTGAATAAGGAGCTTTTTTTATACCCGCATAATATGGTTTGAATTGAAGCATTCCCGCTGTAGTAAATAATAGACTAGGGTCATCTATAGGTATAAGAGATGATGATTTCTCTATTGCATGCTGTTTGCTTTTAAAAAATTCTTTAAATTTTTCTCTCAATTCTAAATGTGTCATAATCACTCCTGTTTTTAAGAACATTTATATACATAAAAATTAATACTTCTTAATAAAAAAAATCATATCTTACTAATAATATATTAAATTAATTATGAATGCAAGTTAAAATTAAAAAATAGTAACATAACACAAAGAATCATATTGTGAATAAAAAAGAGGAGTGATTATTTTTTCCTCCTCTCTTCTATTAAACTTATAAAAGTTAAAGCACTATTCTATAATTATAACATAAGTCATTCTTGCACGTTTTATTGTTATGGTAAAGGACTTATCATTTCCATAAGATTTAACAAAGTTATTATAATCATCTATATTTGAAATAGTGATTCCATTAATAGCTTTAATAACATCTCCAGGTCTAAGTCCGTATTGATACGCCTTTGAGTTTTGAGTCATATTAAGAACTACAACTCCTCTCTCATTGCTTCTTATCTGAAGTCTTTGAGATATTTCAGGAGTAATATTAGAAACATCTAAACCCATCCAAGAACGAGTACCACTTTGTGAATTATTCTGCGACTGTCTAGTAGGTACAACATTTTCATCTTCAACTCTAGCTTCTATAGTGATTTTTGTAGTTCTTTCTCTTCCATTTCTCAAATATTTAACGGTAACTTCTTTTCCTACTTTTGTAGTTGCTACTTTATTAAATAAATCTCTTGATTTTGTCATTTTCTCATGATCATATTCTATTATGATATCTCCGTCCTGTAAACCACCTTTATGAGCTGGAGAATCAGGTATAACCTCACTTACATATACACCGCTGTTTTGTCTTACATTAAGACCTCTTGATAAATTTTCATCTATATCCTGTAAGTATATTCCTAAATATCCTCTTGTAACCTTTCCATTTTCTTTTAAATCATTCATAACAGAAGTAGCAAGATTGATAGGAGTAGCAAAACCTATTCCTATACTTCCACCTGAAGTAGAGTATATTAAAGTATTAATTCCTATTACCTGACCATGAATATTGAATAAAGGACCTCCAGAATTACCAGGGTTTATAGCAACATCAGTTTGTATATATCTCTGATATTTATTTGCTCCAACATCGCTTCTACCTTTGGCACTTACAATACCGAATGTAACAGTATTATTAAGTCCGTATGGATTTCCTATTGCAATAGCAAATTCTCCTGGTTCTATAGCATCACTATCTCCCAAAGAAACATAAGGGAAAGTTCTGTTATTAGCCTCTATTTTTAATAATGCCAAATCATAAGCCTCATCATATCCTATTAATTTAGCAGGAAGTTCCACATCTTCACCATATAAAGTAATCATTATTTTAGTAGCACCTTTTACAACATGATAATTAGAAAGTACATAACCTTCTTCATTAATAATAAAACCGCTTCCTAAAGATTTCTGACTTCTTTTTTGTCTAGGCATTTGATCTCCGAAGAAAAATCTGAAAAACTCATCAGCATATCTGTCTTCTTCTGTCTGACCTGCATCTATTTCTGTAGATATATTAACAACAGCAGGCATATTTTTATCAACTACTTCTCTTATAGCACCTTCAACAGCTAAAGCTCCGTCTAAAGATCCAGAGAAAGAAGTTTTTTCAGGTGCCGCTTGAGCATGAACTAAAAAGTTATCTTTTTTATAATTTTTTTCATACGAAAATATTAAGAAAGAAATAATTATACCAACCAAAGTAAATGTAAGCCCAAGGTTAAAAAAGAACATAAATGAACGTTTTTTTTGCTCCATATACTCATAACCTCCTAATTTATTAAGATGTATTTTCAAAACTAAAATTTAATAATTGCCTTAATTATATTAAAGTAACAACAAATATAATATTTTTTTATAAAAATTATAATGAAAATGCTATTATATGAAAATTCTGTCCTATAGTTTTTAAAATAAAACATATATACAATTATTAATTTTAGTAGATTTTATATAATATATAAACCTAGAAAAAAAATACAAAGTAAAAAACTATTTATAATTATTATGCTTATAAAATATTTCGGGTTCGCCTTTAGGTCTGGTATTCCATCTAGGATGAATCCAAAGCCAATTTTCAGGATGTTTTGCTATTATTTCCTCTAATTTTTTTGTATATCTTTGAACATTATGTTTTATGGTTTCTTCTTTAGTTTCTTTTTCTTCTATATACATTATATCATGAACTATAACTTTATGATGTCCGTATCTATCTGGTAAACTATAAATTATTGCCATTGGTGAACCTGTTTTCATGGCTATAGCAACAGGACCTACTGCAGTTGCACATGAATAGCCAAAAAAATCAACAAAAACACCATCTAAATAATTCTGATCGCATAAAAATGCTACAGGAGAATTATCATTTAAAACATAAAATATTTCTCTTAAATCTCCCCATCTGGATATGCTTCTCATTCCCCTTTTTTCACGCCAAGAACGCATATAGGTATCTAATTTTGGATTGTCAAGAGGTCTGAATATGACACCAGGATTATATCCTTTTATAGCAAAATAAAAAGCTATATATTCCCAATTTCCTATATGTCCAGTAATAGCTATAATTCCTCTTTTATTTTTATTCATAGCCTCATCAAACTTATCTAGACCTTCTATTTTTATTCTTTTTAATATTTGCTCATCTGACATTTTTGATGATTTAATAAATTCAGCAAATGTCATAATCATAGATTTTATAGATCTCTTTGCTATTCTCTTTCTTTCATGAAAACTTTTTTCTGGAAATGCCTGTTTCAAATTAATTAAAGCTACTTTCCTAACACTTGGTACAAGATAATACATCAATGCACCTATAAGTTTAGCAAACAATATTACAATAATATAAGGAGTAAATGCTATTATTTCCATCAATATACGAAGTGGAATATATTCAAGCATCACAACCTTCGGTGATTTATAAGCCAAATGCCCCTCTCTCTTTTACTACTTTGTATTTTCCTTATCAGATTCTTCTTCAACTTCATTTTTTTCTTCTTGAGATTCTATTTTTTCTTCTTTACTCTCATCTTCATCAGATAATTTTTCATCTTTCTCTTCATCAAATTCACTATTTGACAATTCCGCATCATTTTTATTTTCAGCAGAATCATCATTCATATCATTTACATTATTTTCATTAACATCTTTATTTTCTAAATTATCATTTTTATTTTCAGTAGTAGTTTTTTCTTTATCTTCTATAACTTCATCTTCAATGTCTGCTGTTTCTATTAATATTCCAGCACCTGATAATTCTCCTTGTGTAATCAAATAATTAAATCCAGAAATGAAATAATAAGCTTCAGTTAAAGCTTTCATTACATTATATCCTTGTATTCTCTTTTTGCCCTTTCCTATTTCTGCTGAAAAGCTTAGTATATCATTAGGATTTTCTATTATTCTCTCTCTCTCTTCTTTATCTAACAATAATTTATCAAGTTTTTTCTTAAAAGGAGATATTATAGATATAAAAGTATTTCTTAAATTTTTAGCTAAATAAGAACGTTGACCATTTTTGTCAGAAAGCATAGAAACTCTCTGTTCAAAACGCATAGTCTTATCTTCTTCTATTTTAGTGATTGTTTTGCAAAGCTCACTGTATTCATTTAATCTTGAATTGGTATCTGATAATGATAAGAATATATTATTAAAATCATTTTTATAATCTGTTCTTATTTGATTATCATAAACCAAATTATATCTTACTTTATTGGAAACAAACACGGCAGAATATTCTCTATCTAAGAAATCTATTAAAACTTTTATTCTGTAAATTTTATCTTTAACAGGTACAATGAAGAATGGATCTGCTTCATATTCTATACCATTATCATCTTTGCTAAATGATACACATTTATTAATAAGTTTTACACCTATAGATTCAACTTTACTTAATTTTTCTTCTTCATTGTCTTTTTGTTTTCCTATATTTTCTTTAGCTTCTTCTATTTTAGTTTCCTGAAGTTTTTCTTTATCTTTTCTTAATTTAGTGTAGTATCCTAATATATCCTCATCAGTAATATTTAAATAACGGTTAAAATCACTAATAGTTTCTAATTTCTCTTTTGATGCATATTGTAATAGTATGAATAATTTAGGATAATATTTTGAATATATTAAATCTACAGCTCTTTTAAAAGCGGATATTCTTGAATTTGCTATACCTTTACTTATATTATCAACCATAGCATATGCAAGCATAGCTTTTTCTCCTGCCAATTTCATTCTTGAAGAATAAGCATGCAAAACATAAAGCGGTCTGAACATAGCTTTTATTTCTTTTACATAACTATCAGCCATAACATTGCTGTTTAATCTCTTATATGGTCTTAAGAAATCTTTATATGTTTTTTCATTATATTGATCTTTTATTCTCTCTAAAAGTTCCAAATCATCTAACTCTTTAGAAAATTGCGATATTATTTTTTGATGTTTTGCTTTGGCATCTATATTTGAACCTTCACTTGGGTTTAAAGCATTAAAGATGAGAGTATCCATTTCTAAAAGTGCTGCTATAACATTTTTATCTATAAAGTTTAAGAATTTAGGATTAACATTTCCTCCAATAAAAGTTATAACGCCTGCACTAAAGGCATTAAACCATAATTTTATATTAAATAATAATCCGTTATTCTTTTTGTTTTGAGTACTTACAGAAGAAGATTTACTAACATTTTCTTTAGTATTACTTTTTGTATTTGAGCCTTTTGAAGAATTTTTGTTTTCATTTCCACCTACCAATGTATTTGAAGATCTTCTAGATGATCCGCCTATTACACCTGTATTAACTTTTTTCTTATCAGCTGCAACTTCTCCGCCTGCATCTACAAATTTATTAAATAAATCTTTTCTTGCATCTTTATTAAGTTCATCTAATTTTAATCTATCTCTAGTGTTATCTATATCTCCCATAAATAATAACTCCCCATTATTTTACTGTTTTTTATATATTATAGTAGCACTTCCTTGATTTTCTGCCATAATAGTCATACTTGATATTTGTACATGGCTTTTTCTAGTCAAGGCATATTCTATATTATCGGCTATATCTTCAGCATATAAAGGGCTAAATCCTTTATAAACATTATCAGCCTTCTCTTTATCTCCTTTAAATCTTACGGTTGAAAATTCAGTATTTACCGCACCTGGTTTTATATTTGTTATTTTTATAGGCTTATCTATCAATTCTACTCTAAGACTGTTTCCAAATATTTCTACAAAGGATTTAGTAGCACAATATACAGCTCCTCCGCTATAAACTTCATCTGCCGCAGTAGAGGAAAGATTTACTATATGTCCATGTTTGCTTTCTAATATATAAGGAAGAAGAATTCTAGTTAATACTATTAATCCTTCGCAATTAACTCTAAGCATTTGTATTGAATCTTCTATACTATTTTTATAATACAAATCCTTTTCCAAAGCTAAACCTGCATTATTTATAAGTATATCTATTTTTTTATCTTCAAGATTTTCTATAGCTTTTTTAATATCTTCTGATTTTGAAAAGTCTAATTTTATAGTTTTTACTTTTACACTATATTTCTCTTCCAATCCAGATTTTAACTTATCTAATTTTTCTATTCTTCTAGCAGCAAGTATAAGATTAACGCCATTAGATGCCAGCATTTTAGCAACTGCCTCTCCAATACCAGCACTAGCCCCAGATACAAAAGCTGTTCTCCCTTTAATATTTTCTGCATACATAATATTGATTCCTAAAACTATATTTTATTATATCACTCATAAGTTCTTACTTTTCCAGCAACATCTTGAGCTGTATATTGCATACCAACCTCATTAAGATATTTACTTACCAAGCTATCCATTTGATTTTTTAAACCTTTTGAATATAGTTCCATAACAACAGTACAATTTTGCTGAGAATCCCATTTAGTATCAACAACAGAAGCTCCTCTTATTCTTCCAGCAACTCTTTCTTGTATAACATATTCATCTATCATACCTTTTTCAGTAGAACTTAAAGATTCTATATATGAACCTACGATCTTAGCAACTATTTTATTTTTGGCATCTAATTCTGCAGCTTGTTTAGAAGTAAGTTCTCTTCTAAATTTATCTGTAGTATCTATATCTTTAGCAGGAGAACCTAGTCCCATAACTCTAAAAGTATCATTATTAATCCAGCCTTCAGGTTTGCTCTTGTTTACACCATTTCCACATGAAATAAACAATAAAGATAATGTTATTGTCAATATAAATAATTTTACAAATTTCATTTTACATCTCCTTTCTTTATAGATGCATTTCATTATTTTTTAGTTTTATACTATAATAATATAAAAAAAATAATTTTATGCAATAATCAAAATGCAAAATTTATTACTTTATTTTATTATCGATTATTGTATTTTTTTACTTTAAAATAAAAAAGAGACTTTAAAAGCCTCTTTTTTTATGATATATTTTAAATATTATTCATAAGTTTTAACCATTCCCGCAATATCTTGAGCCGTATACTGCATACCTACCTCATTAAGATACTTACTTACCAAACTATCCATCTGTTTTTTGAGATTTTTTGAGTAAAGCTCCATAACAATGGTACAATTTTGTTTGGAATCCCATTTAGTTTCTATAATAGAAGTTCCTCTTATTCTTCCAGCAACTCTTTCCTGTATAATATATTCATCTATCATACCTTTTTCAGTAGAACTCAAGGATTCTATATATGAACCTACGATTTTAGCTGCTATTTTATTTTTAGCATCTAATTCAGCAGCCTGTCTTGATATTACTTCTCTTCTGAATTTGTCATTTACATCATTTGAAGGAGAACCCATTCCCATAACTCTAAAAGTATCATTATTAATCCAGCCTTCAGGTCTGTTTTTGCTTACTCCACTTCCGCATGAAACAATAAATAATAATGATATTGTAATTATAATAGCATTAAATATTTTTTTTCTCATAATTTCACTTAACCTCCATTTTGGATTATGTAAATATTATATATATTCAGTACTATATTGCAACATACACTATATAATTTTTTTTTATTCTAATTGACATAAAACTAACATTATATATAATTGTTAATTGAAAGTTATTTCTAAAATATAAAGGAATTCAAAAATGAAACTTAAACATACAATTAATTTTATTAAAAAACATACTGTGGCTGTATTTGTAAAAGTAGAAAAAGAAGAGCCTAAAGTTTGTACATTTAATGAAGAATATATAAAATTATTTAACAGCTTGGTAAAAGATAAATATTATACAATATCAACTCCTTTTGCTTTTGCATTTGCAAGTAATACAAGGGTAATTTTTATAACTTATAAAGAAGTAAAAAATTATATGTATGAAACTTGGAAAAATGCGGGTGCTTCATTAATAAAAATAATGAAAGATTTACATATTGATGATATAGAAGTGGATATGGCTGAATTATTTTCTGAAATAGCTTCTGAAGAATCATATATTCAATTTTGTTTAGGTATAATACTTTCTTATTATAGTTTTGATAATTATTTAGGAGATAAGAGATTAAAAGAAAAGTCAAATATTAAAAATATACTTTTAGTTTCAGAACATAAAAAAGATACAGAAAATGCTATATTAAAGGCAAGTCAAATAGCAGATAATATATTTTGGGCTAGAGATATGGTTAATGAACCTAGTAATGTTATAAATTCATTAACATTTGTAGATAGAGCAAAAAAACAGGCTGAAAGCAGAAAGATACCAGTTACAATTCTTACTGAAAAAGAATTAAAAACTTATGGTATGAATGGAATATTAGGTGTTAATGCTGGAAGTAAAAATCCTCCTAGAGTGTTTATAGCTCAATACAAGAAAGCTAAAGCTAAAAAGAATATTTTATTAGTTGGAAAGGGTGTAACATTCGATACAGGTGGCATGTCATTAAAACCTGCTGATAGCATGTTGGGTATGAAAGATGATATGGCTGGAGCTGCTGCTGTTTGCGGTGCTTTATTCTTAATATCCGATATGAATTTAGATGCTAATGTTATTGTGGTATGTCCTTTAACTGATAATAAAACAGGAAGCGGTGCTATTAATCCAGGAGATGTATTAAAAATGCATAATGGTGTTACAGTTGAGGTTGTTAATACAGATGCTGAGGGAAGGCTTATACTTGCCGATGCACTTTCTTATGGAATAAAGAAATATAATCCTGATTTTGTAATAGATATTGCAACACTTACAGGGGCATGTTCTATAGCTTTGGGTAAAAATGCTACAGGATTAATGTCTAATGATAAAGCATTGGCTTCAGCTTTGAAGGATGCAGGTGATGATACTTATGAAAGAGTATGGGAACTTCCTATGTTTGAAGAGTATAAAGAGCAGATAAAATCTGATATAGCTGATATTAAGAATACAGGCGGAAGATATGCAGGTACTATAACAGCTGCTCAATTCTTATCATATTTTACCGAAGGAGCTAAATGGGCTCATTTGGATATAGCTTGCACTTCTATAAGCGATGTTAATAATAAATATATATCTAAAGGTGCTACAGGAGTGGGAGTTTATTTACTTGCTAAAACAGTAGAAAAATTAGTTGATATAGATAAGTTTTAATATTTATTATAGATAAAAATAGGGAAGTGTATTAATTGATGTGCTTCCTTTTTTTATGAATAAAAAAGTATTATAATTAATTTTTAAACTTGAAATTATTTGTGTAAAATGTTATAATAAATTTTCAAATTAGATAAAATGGGAGTGTATATGCCTTCAGGAAGAAAAAGACTTCGTCAAAAGATGGCTACGCATAAACGTAAAAAACGTTTACGCAAAAATAGGCATAAGAAAAAATAATATAAACTAACATTATACATTTTAATGTTTTCGTCTCTTGAAGTATTATAGTTTTTAATGGGAAAATAATATGACAAGCAATGCTAAAACTGTCATAGAAGTATGTGTAGGACTTCATTGCTCTATGAATGAATCCTATGCACTTTTAGAAACCATTCGTTCGCATTATGACTTACAAATAGGCATACTGTCTTCTGATGGTATGCTCCTTAAAGAGATGGAGTGTATGCATAATTGCCATAATGCTGTACCTGTCCTTATCAATGGTATGGAGTGTACAAAATCGTCTTTTAAAAGTATTATTAAGTATATAGAAGCTATACATGTAAGAAAAAGATGAAAAAGTTTGTACTGCATAATGAAAATGTTATAGAAAGTATTAAGTCATATATTGATCATTTCGGTGATTATTTAGCCGTTCAGAAAATTAATGAATCTTTTTTTGAAGATTTGAAGAATTATCCTATATTTAAAAGGGATATAACTCAAGATTCTATTTATAAAATATTAACAGATGCTAATATTAAAGAAGATTTTATACTGATAAATGTTGCTTCTTTAGATTATTTAGTTTTTAAAGATAAATTTATTATAAAAAATAATCCACATTTAATATTAGACGGAGTTCTATTTATAGCCAAAATTCTTAATATAAAAAAAATAGATATAGTATTAAAAAATTATTATTTAGAAGAAAAAGATATAATAATAAAAGCTATTGTAGAGGCAGAAGATTCCAATTTCACAAATGATACAAAAATAAATATATATGATGAAGATTCATACTATAATGAATTTAATATTAGAATAATACCTTCATTTTTTGAAAATAAAAAATACATATTCGATTTAGAAACTATTTCTCAAATTACATATTTAGCACATATTGGAGGATTTTCATTTAAAAATTATGGCTCTGGAGAATATAAAGGTACTAATATACTTTCTGTTTCTGGGGATATTCTAAAGCCTAATTTATATGAATTTGAAATGTATACTCCTTTAAGAAATGTGGTAAAATCTATAGGCGGTACTGATAAGAATTATACTATAAAATGTGTATTTACAAATGGTTTTTTAAATCCTCCTGTAGATTTTAATACTTTTCAAAAAATGACTTTGGATTATGAATGCTTTGATAGTTTTAATATGAAATTTGGAAACGGTGGATTATGCTTTATACAGGAAAATAGATGTATGATAAGGGTGGTATTAAAGATAATTCAATTTGCAAAAACTATATCATGTAAGAAATGTATGCCTTGCAGTTATGGATTTGATTTATGTGAATATTATATAAATAGAATGCTTTTGGGGAATTCTGATTTTAATGATTATGCTAATTTAAAAGAAGCTGTTGAAATGGTAGATATTGGTGCTTCATGTTTATATATAAAAAGTTTGGCTAAATGCATATCATCATCTATAGAGATGTTTAGTGATGAATTTTTGTATTTGATAGAAAATAGGGTAACATTATATAGTTTTATAAAAGATTAAAAAATCTTAAGAGGCTTTATAAATGATAGTAAAATTTAATGTTGATGGAAATACGGTATCGGCTCAGAAGGGATATACTATACTTCAGGCTTTATCTTACATTAATATAGATATACCTCATTTATGTTCATACAATAAAAATAATACTAATACATTTGAAAAAAAAAATAGTATTTTAAGATGCAAATTATGTTTGGTTAAGGTAAAGAAAAAAAATGAAAATTCATATTCTTATAGATATGCTTGTAATGAAATAGTTGAAAATGGAATGAGTGTTTTGAATGATAAAGATGAAGATATTATAAAGTATAGAACTTCTCTTCTTAAAGCTATACTTTATATGCATAAACCTATATGTGAAAGCTGCGGTGCTGATTATATTTGCAAATTGAAAAAGTATTTGGATATTTATCATATTTCTATAGAGGCTTCAGAGAATGCATTTAATGAATATGATTTTAATATAAAAGAAATAAAAGATTATGTATCAAAAATGAATCTGCCTAATTATATAAAGCTTAATTTTGAAAGATGTATTAATTGCGGTATATGTATTGATTATAAAGTTGTTGATGGATATAACTCTATGATAACAGATTTATGTCCTACTCATGTTTTTGATGTTGAAAGAAGTATAGATAATAAAAATAGAGATGATATAAGCACTGTAAAAACTATAAGCAGTTTTTGTATAGGATGCAATCATTTATGCGAAGTTGATTATAGTTATATAAGTCATAGTATAAAGGATATATCATCACCTAATGGCAAGAAGTATGGTTTATGCGATTATGGAAGGAAGATGGATTATTACTCTAATAATGTATTAGAGACGCCTTTTTTTAATGGAATGCAATGCGAATTTGATAGGGCTAAAGGGCTTTATCATGAATTTATAAATAATATTGATTTGGATTGCACTTTGGCTATAGGTTCAAGTATGTATCCTATAGAAGATATTAAGGCTTTTGATGATTTTGTTAATTGTATAGGGTTATCGAATTTGGCAGTAAAAAAAAATAGAATGGCTACAAATTCAGGAGTTATAAGAAATAATTATACTAATATTAATGATTATTCTATTAAGGATTTAAAGTATTCTATATTTTACGATAATATAAATGATGAAAAATTCAAAAAATTTATTATATTGGGAGATGCTTTAGATGATAATGATGATATAATAAATTTTTCTAAAAGGAATAAAGGGAATTACATAGTATTCAGTCCGAATTTTTCTGTTTTGGCTTATAATGCTTATTTAAGTTTTCCTATCTCATATATAGGAGAGTTTGATGGACATTATATAGACAGACATGGAAAGGTTAAAGAGATAGTAGCTTTTTTGGATAAAAATAAAAATAGATTAAATTTAAGAGATTTATTAAAATATTTGTATTTGTAATAATTTTGTTATATACTATATATATAGGCTTGCATATATACTAATTATTATTTTCTTATCAAAATATAGGAGAGGTATTTATGGCAAAAACGAGAGCTGAGATACTCCATAATAATGAAAAATATGATATTATTATTATAGGAGGTGGAGTTATGGGGGCTACAATAGCATTAAAAACTTCGAGAGTAGGTCTTTCCACACTTTTGCTTGATAAGCATGATTTTTCTTATGGTTCTTCATCAAGAACTTCAAAGATGCTTTCGGGTGGCTTTAATGATATGAATAGCAAAAATCTAATAAATATAGCCCATAGAGTAAAAGAAAGAAATAATCTAATGTATAAAAGTTCTTCGCCTTATTTCGGTGTTGTCAGTCCCATATATGAATATAATGGTTCGGGTCTTTTTAGAGAAGAGCTTAAGGCTATACTATACGATATATTTTCTCTATTTGGAAAAACAAAAAAGCATATATCTCATAGCAGAAATGAAACATTAGATGATTTGCCTGATTTAATAAGTAATGATGTTATAGGTTCTATAGAATATTATGAGGGATTATTGGATGATTCAAGATATGTTATAGAATTATTATTGAAAGCTGAAAGCTACGGCACTGATTTATTGAATTATGCTGAAGTGAAGGCTTTTGAATATAATCAAAAAGAAATAGAAAATGTAGTATTTACCGATAAAATCACAGGAAAAGTTTATACAGCAAGTGCCAAAACGATACTTATAGCGGCAGGAGCTTGGGGACATAGTATAAGTTCATTGCTTCCTAATGGAAATTTTGAAGATGGTGTTACTTATGTTAAAGGAAGTCATTTAGTTATAGATAATGATTTAATACATATAAATAAATCTGTGGTTTTACCAAAAATAAAATCAAGAGCAAATGTATTTTTAATGCGTTGGAAAAATAATACTATTATAGGTCCTACTGTTAAAAAAAATATTAATAATTTTGACTGTGTATATACTACAAGCGATGAGGCTGAGTATTTACTTGATATATATAATACCTATTTCAGTTCTATAGTTAATAAAAATCATATAATTACAACTCAGTCTGGTATGATGCCTCTTAATCCTTCACAATTTAAAATACATTCACATCCTCAATATAGATTATTTTTAGTGGAAGGAGGAAACTTTACTACTTCTTCTCATATTTCTATAAAAACTTTAATAAGGATGTATGGAAAACCTTATAAATGGTTCAGCAATCAAAAAGTAATAAACGGTAAATTTGATAAAAATACAGAATTAGTTTTGAATGAAAAAATGCTTAAATTCCTTATAGATTATTTTGGATCTGTGAATTTAATTTTAAAATTGAATGAACTTTGTAAGAATGATTCTTCCTTACTTGTAGAGGTAGGTTTAGATTATAGAATTAACAGAGGTCTTATCAAATATTTTATTGAAGTTGAGCATGCTATACATTTAGATGATATTATGATGCGAAGACTTAGATTTATACTTACCGAAAATGACTGCGGTACTTTAATATCTGAACATATAGCAGAGGAAATGGCTAATATTCTTAAATGGGATAAACAGAGAACCGAATGGGAAATAAAAAGATACAGAACAGAAATAAAAAGATCTAGGGTTGCTTTATATTAAATCTTTGAATCCTCGTAATATATTAAGTCCTGTATTTCCGCTTTTTTCAGGATGAAATTGTATTGCGTATATATTATCATTTTTTACAATAGCTGGTATTCTTATATCATATTCACTATCGGCTATTATACTATTATCACAATTTTTTCCATAATATGAATGCACAAAATAAACATATTCCATATTTTTAATATATTTAAATATTTTATCTTCTTTTTTTATATTGAGATTATTCCAGCCCATATGAGGAACTTTCAATTCTTTATTATTTAAATCTTTTTCTATAGGGCATATATTTCCGCTTATAAGACTAAGTCCATTATATTCTCCATATTCATAACTTTTATCAAAAAGCATCTGCATACCTAAACATATTCCCAAAATTAACTTGCCTTTTTTTGCTTCATCTATAATAGTATTTTTTAATATCCCATCATTTTTTTTCTCAAGTTTTTCTATAGCATCTCTAAAAGCTCCAACACCAGGAAGTATAATAAAATCAGAATTTTTGATAACTTTGTCATCATCTGTAAGTACAGCATCTATACCTATATATTTTAATGATGATATAAGAGAAAATAAATTTCCAACACCATAATCTATTATAACAGTCATTTTTAATCCTATTTCTTTCGATAGATAATTATACTAAAATAAATTATAAAAGTCAAAATATAAATATTTAATTTAATTTTAGCTAAAATAATAAATTTTATAATGATTTAATTTTTATTATTTTCAAGCATACCCTTCGTAGATAGAACTTCATTTTTATATTTTTCATCTATTTCACAAGCCTGTGCCAAAGACCTAGCTACACCTTTAAATATTGATTCTATTATATGATGAGTATTTTCTCCATAAAAAGTTTTTATATGCAAGGTTATATTCATAGTATTTGTTAGAGCTGTAAAAAACTCTTTAACAAGTTCTGTATCGAATTCTCCTACTTTTTCATGTTTTAAATCGCTTTCAAAAACTAAATGACTTCTTCCGCATATATCAACTGCTACTAATGTTAAAGCTTCACACATAGGCATGCAGAAATTCCCATATCTTTTTATACCTTTCATATCTCCTAAAGCTTCAGAAAAACATTTTCCTAAAACTATAGCAGTATCTTCAACAGAATGATGATAATCAACATCGATATCGCCGTCGCATATAGTTTCTAAATCGAATCTTCCATGTCTTGCAAATAAATCAAGCATATGATTAAAGAAACCTATTTTAGTGTTATTACTATATTTTCCGCTACCATCTATATTTAATTTAATTTTTATTTTAGTTTCAGCAGTATTTCTTTCTATCTCGGAAGTTCTCATGATTAAATCTCCTAAAAATAAATTATAATTATACTTTCATTTTTTGCAATATTTATATAATTTTTTATATTGTTTAAGTTCCATAGATATTGCACACTTTTAGTTTAAAAAAAATGAGATATTCCTTATAATTTAAATTGCTAAAAAAAACAAAAAGGAATATCTATGAAACAGTATAATACACAACAGAAAA
>NZ_JARHYI010000064.1 GCF_029258575.1 Brachyspira sp.
GGTGCAGGGGCTATACCTTCAGACGGAATTACTCCTGCATTAGCAGTAAAATGGTTTAATGGTTTTTGGCCTTGGGATTATTGGAAACAGGTTGCCGCTACTACTTTATTTGACGAGGAGCTTGCTAAGGCTAATATGAGAGTATTATTTGATTTGCAGATTCAAAGCAATGATACTGTAAGACCTCAGGATGCAGGCATGATAATAGATGCAGTTTTTTTCAATAAGGATACATACAGAGGTGGTGATGGCGGAAACTGGAATGAAAGAAATTCAAAGCCTCCTTTATCAGCTTGGGCAGTTTGGTGTATTTATGAAGAGCATAAGGATAAGACTTTTGTAGAGGAGATGTATGATAAAATAAAATTATATCATGATTGGTGGTACAGAAACAGAGATTATAACAAAAACGGAGTTGCTGAATATGGTGCTACTGTACATACTTTGAATAATAATGAAGATGAAAAGATATTAGCTTCTGCTTGGGACAGCGGTATGGATAATGCTCCTAGATTCGATAGAGCAGGTTATGGAAAAGATGATATAGGAGTTAAAACTTATGATATTACTAATGAAAAAGGAGAGGTAATAGCTCATACTGTTAATCAGGAATCGGTTGATTTGAATTCTTATCTTTATGCGGAGAAAATTTATTTATCATATATGGCTGAACTTCTAGGCAAAAAAGATGAAAAAGAAAAATTTTTACAAGATGCTGAAGTTTTGAAAGATTATATAGTTAATAATATGTTTGACGAGGAAACAGGAGCTTTTTATGATTTGCAGTTTGATTATGAGAATAATACAACTAAACTTCTAGTTAATAGAGGAAAGGCTGCTGAAACTTATATACCTTTATGGGCTAAAGTTGCCGCAGAAGAGCAGGCAAAAAGAGTACGAAATTTGATAATGGATGAAAATGTTTTCAATACTTATGTGCCTTTGCCTACTGTTGCTAAGGATAATCCATCATTTTCTCATGAAGAATATTGGAGAGGTCCTGTATGGCTTGATCAAAGTTATTTTGCTATTAAAGGACTTATAAATTATGGATACAATGATGAAGCTGATGAACTTACTGTGAAGATGTTTCATAATTTGGAGGGACTTTTAAATGATGTTCCTATCAATGAAAATTATAGCCCTATAACAGGAAAGCCTTTAAATGCTCCCGGATTCAGCTGGTCATCTTCTATGCTCATATTAATGCATCATGATTTGAATAGTACCAACAAATAATATTTTTATTTAATTAGTATAAAAAATAAAACGGGCGGAGAATATCCGTACGTTTATTTTTATGATTTTTTTGATTTATTAATTATTCTTCTACAGTAATGATATCATATTTTTTGAAATTGTGAGCGGCAGATTTTATATATGCATTATCTATATTTCTAATATTATCAACTTCTATAAATTCATTTTCTTCATTTTTTATGAATAGTTTGAATCTATTATCATTATGATTAATAAAATCTTTACCAATATATATTAAATCATTTCCATTTTTAATTGTATTGTATACTGTAATTTTAGCGTATTTTTCACTATCATCAGAAATCATACCCATAAGTCTTCTACCTTTAAGATATCCTTTAAGTGTAGGTCTTATATCATCTCTTCCAAAATAAAAACCTGTATCACTTTCTCTTCTGCTTATGGTATCAAGTTCTTTTAAATAGCTTGCAATAGGTTCTTTCTTTATAGCTTCAGAATATGATTTGTATCCTACTTTGTTGAGCAAATCTAAAAGTACTCTATAAACTCTAACAGTATTTGCAACATAATAAACACTTTTCATTCTACCTTCTATTTTTATAGAATCTATTCCTACCTTTTGAAGTAAATGCAAATATTCAGCCATTTGTAAATCTTTGCTGCTTAATATAGTGGAGTGATTTTCTCCTTCTTCTATTTCCATAAACTCACCAGGTCTTGTTTTCTCTTCTATATAGGTTTTGAAATTCCATCTGCAAACCTGAGAGCATTCTCCACCATTAGCATCTCTATTATTCAAAAAGTTTGATAATAAGCATCTTCCAGAATAAGACATGCATACTGCACCATGTACAAAACTTTCCAATTCTAAATCAGTGTTTTGTCTAATCTCTTTTATTTCATCTAAAGATAATTCTCTTGCAAGTATTATTCTGCTTGCTCCTAAAGTTTCATACATTTTGCATGAATAACTATTTGTAACAGAAGCCTGAGTACTAATATGGACAACAGCTTCAGGTATAATTTCTTTTACTATTCCAAGTACTCCCAAATCAGAAATTATAAATGCATCTATATTTAGATTTTTTATTTCTTTTAAATATTCTTTTAGATTATTTTTATCATATTCATGCAAGAAAGCATTTAAAGTTAAATATATTTTTTTATTAAGTTTTTTGGCAAGTTCAGTACATTCAGCAAGCTCATCTATAGTTGTGTTTTTACTTTGATGTCTTAAATTAAATAACGCTCCGCCTATATATGCAGCGTCTGCGCCATAATGATATGCTATTTCCAATTTTTCTTTATTTCCAGCAGGTGCTAAAAGTTCCATTTATCATATATCCTATTAATTTTGATTTATTTTATATTAAAATTGTTAAAAAGTATATATTAAAATAATAATTATTACTAATGATTTCTAATAAAAAATATTTTATATATGAGTTATAAAGTCATTATTAGAAAAATAATATTGATGTATAAAGATTTTTATGTTAATATACAAATATGAGTAATCAATTTAATATAAATATATTTGATGACATAGATATTTTGAAGGAGCTTGCAAAAACTTGGCATACTTATTATGATTTTAGAATGTCATGTATATCTTTAAAAAATTCAGAATATCTTTTAAGTCTTCTTTCATTGATATTAAATCCAAATAATCATTATGAATATAAAGATATTGGTATGAACATATTAGAGGAATTTCATTCCAAGCATAAAGAATTTGAAATATTAAATAGCTATTTAAAAGCAGAATATAATTGCGAAGTTTTCTCAAAGATAGTGAGTTCATTTGAAGGAAAAGATATTCTTATAGATAAAAGTTATGATGAAGATATAAATTATATAGATAATTTGGATTTGGACCCTATACTCAAATTACTAGTTTATCAAAAAATATCTTATGAGTATGTTAAGGATTATAATAATAGTTATATAATATGCCGTGTAGTATTTAATATATACTCTTATAAATTAAAATTATTAGAAACTCCTATATTGTATCCTTATCAGTTTTTTGAAATCAGTATGAGTGATTGTTCGAATAAGGCTTCTATAATTAGGTATTTAAAATTTTTACGCAGTATATGTTCATATGCCATAGGTACTATTAGTTTTGTTTATAAGAATCTTGCTGTATTAAAAAGCGAATTAATACTCAATAAAAATTTTAAGAAACTTACAGATTCCGATGTGTTTTATATAATATTTATTACACCTTATATAAGAATAATTGATTTAATGGACATGTTTAACTGGAAAAGGGATAAGGCAGCAAGACTTTTATCAAAATTAAAAGGTGAGGGCTTATTTATAGAATCAAAGGTTAAAAAAGAGAAAATATTTGTTAATAAATACATAATAAGCTTATTTGAATCGGGAGAAAATGAGAAACCTGATGAGTTTTTTAATAAGTTTATATAAAAATACTTGACATTTTTTAAAAAACATGTAAAATGCTTTAATATTTTGATAGTTAACATCGCGGGGTGGAGCAGTTGGTAGCTCGTTGGGCTCATAACCCAAAGGTCGTAGGTTCAAGTCCTGCTCCCGCTAATAGCCCAAATAATAGGCTACTTATTTTTGGCGGCGTGGCTCAGGTGGTTAGAGCATGCGGCTCATATCCGCAGTGTCAGGGGTTCAAGTCCCTTCGCCGCTAATATTTTATAAAAAAGGTAGGTGAGTTAATTGGTAAGAGTATTTGCTAATGAAGGTGAACCAGTAGAAAGCGTTATCAAAAGATTTCGCAGAGCTTGTGAAAATGAAGGTATTTTACAGGATCTTAAAGAGAAACAATTCTATAAAAAACCTTCTCTTGAGAAAAAACTTCAAAGAGAAAAAGCTCTCAAAAGAATGAAGAGAAAAATTAAAAAAGAACGCAGATTAGGTTTACTATAATTTATCTGTATTTTTTATTAAAGCATTGATGTTTGAATATCAATGCTTTTTTTATCTAATTTATACTTGAAAATATTTATTATTTGATGTATAATTCTTACAATTTTAAAATAAAATTTTTAAAAGTTTAGTAATGCTAATAATTTAATTTAATAATACTGAAAGGAGAAAAAATAATATGGCAGCAAAACAGCTATTATTTGATGAAGAAGCTAGACGTGCCCTTATGAGAGGTGTAGATGCTTTAGCTAATGCCGTAAAGGTAACTTTAGGACCACGCGGAAGAAATGTTGTAATAGACAAAAAATTTGGTCCACCTACTATAATAAATGATGGTGTAACTATTGCTAAAGAAATAGAATTAGAAGATCCATTTGAAAATATGGGTGCTCAAATAGTTAAAGAAGTTGCTACTAAAACTAATGATGTTGCAGGAGATGGTACTACTACTGCTACAGTTTTAGCTCAGGCTATGGTGAAAGAAGGTTTAAAAAATGTAACTAGTGGTGCTAACCCTATGCTTATTAAAAGAGGTATAGAGAAGGCTGTTAATGAAATAGTTGCTCATATCAAATCTGAAGCTAAACAAATCAAAGGAAAAGAAGAAATTGCTCAGGTTGCTACTATTTCTGCTAATAATGATAAAGAAATAGGTTCTTTAATTAGCGATGCTATGGAAAAAGTTGGTAAAGAGGGTGTTATCACTGTAGAAGAAGCTAAATCTTTAGAAACTAGCCTTTCTTTAGTTGAAGGTATGCAGTTTGACAGAGGTTATATATCTCCATACTTTGTAACTAACGGCGACAGTATGACTGCTGAATTAGAAGATGCTTTACTTCTTATTTATGATAAGAAAATATCTAATATGAAAGAACTTCTTCCTATACTTGAGAAAATTGCTCAAACTGGAAAGCCTTTCATTATTATTGCTGAAGATATTGAAAATGAAGCTTTAGCTACTTTAGTATTAAACAAGATGAGAGGAGTATTAAATGTATGTGCAGTTAAGGCTCCTGGATTCGGTGATAGAAGAAAAGCTATGTTAGAAGATATTGCTATTTTAACAGGCGGACAAGTTATCAGTGAAGATTTAGGTATGAAGCTTGAAAATGCTACTATTGAACAGCTTGGAAGAGCTAAAAAAATTACTGTAGATAAAGAAAATACTACTATAGTTGAAGGTGCTGGAAATAAAGAAGATGTTAAAGCTAGAGTAGCTGCTATCAAAAAACAGATAGAAGAAACTGACAGCGATTATGACAGAGAAAAATTACAAGAAAGATTGGCTAAACTTTCTGGAGGTGTTGCTGTTATAAATATCGGTGCTGCTACTGAAGTAGAAATGAAAGAGAAAAAGGCTAGAGTAGAAGATGCTTTATCTGCTACTAGAGCTGCTGTTGAAGAAGGTGTAATTCCTGGTGGCGGTATTACTTACTTACATGCACAGTCTAAATTAGAATCTTTAACTGTAGAAAATTCTGATGAGCAGGTTGGGGTTAATATAGTTAAGAGAGCTATTGAAGAGCCTATAAGAATGATAGCTACAAATGCTGGTTTAGACGGTTCTGTAGTTGCTATTGAAGCTAAAAAACAAAAAGGTAATATGGGTTTCAATGCTCTTACTAATGAGTGGGTTGATATGTTAAAGGCTGGTATTATTGATCCTGCTAAAGTTTCAAGAAGTGCTTTACAAAATGCTGCTTCTATTGCTAGTCAAGTATTAACTGCTGAAGTTATTATTACTGATATACCTGAACCTGAAAAACCAATGCCTCCAATGCCTGGTGGTGGAATGGGCGGTATGTATTAATAAATAGCTCATATGAAAATCGAATTAAAAACTTAATAATAAGTTTGATAATAAAAAGCCTCAGTATTTTTACTGGGGCTTTCTTATCTTTGTAATACAATTTTTATTATATTTTTATTCTAAAGAAAAGTACTCTAAATTCTTAACCATATTATCAGTCTTTTATGATACATTTTTATGAAGATTCTACTTTCATAATCCATATATGAATTTTTTGAGTAATATCATTCAAAGAATTATCAGCCATTTTATTTGATTTATATTATCATTTTCTCCTATTATAGCATTAGTTATATTCGATAATTCTTCTGATACTTCAATTACAAATGTTTATATATTAGACAATAATTTAGCAGATAATTCATAATAATTATAGTAATATAAATTGAACAAGTCAAATAATATATACTTTTTATTTATTTTTATAATATACTAAAGTAAGTAAATTAGTATTATAATCTTTTTTTGATATTTCCTTATTTTTATATATTAAATTTTTATATTTATCATCAGTTTTTATATTTTTATTTCTAAATCCTCCTTCCATTTTTAAAGCATATAGAATATCGCCTATAGTAATTGATTCAGGCTGACATCCTAAAGAATATGAAGTTTTTGAATTATTGGAAATCTTTATAACAAACATTGCTTTTTCTAAAGGCTCTGATATCTCTGTAATAACAGTAGGTGCTGTTCTAAGTTCTTTGGCTAATTCATACATAGTTATAGCTATTTTTTTATTAATAAATCTTTGAGCTATTATATGCATAAATTCCAATGCTATAAGTTCTTTCTCTGCAAATGATAATTTAATATTTTTTTTATCAACTCCATAAGATAAGAAATATTGTATAGAGTAGGTAAGTTCAGCTCCGAATAATATTATAATCCACACTATATATAACAATAATAGTAAAACAGGTATTTGAGCGAATGAACTAGCCGAAGATAATTCAGAAGGTGCAATACTTGTAATCATATTGTTTTCACTGCTTATAGTTACAATATCATTAATTTGAAAATTATATTTCATAAGCTGTTCTTTTACATTTGGAGAAAAAGTGTGGAAATTAAGCATATTTGTTTCTATAGGTTTTTTTTCATAAGTTACACCAGAAATACCTGTTCCTATATTTTCAACTATCATATAACTTATTCTCTCTATTACAATGCTTGATATATTATCAACATCTATTTTTTGATTTTTTTGTAATACATTTTTATCATTATTTTTTAAATCATTATAATTGCTGATATTCTCTTCATATATATTTTCGTTAATGTTTTCACTAGTGTTTATATTATTATTATATGTATTTATTTCTTTTACTAGATACTCTATTTTATATTTATCGCTATCAAATATTTGCTTATAATTTTTAACATTTATATTAAGTTTAAAATATACACTAAATAAAGTTATTATTGCTATTGCTACCAATACAGAAGATATTGTGGCATTAGACCAATTTACTTTAGTTTGAGGAACTAATACATAAAGAAATAACACTAATAATGAAGTTGATATTATAGGTGTTACCCAAGATAATAGTATTTTTATCAATGCTGGAAGATTATGAAGGTTTATAGAAGTGTATGTTATCAAAGTAAATGATATACCAATAAGTAGAGGTATTAAAAATAATAATGCTATATAATTTGCTACCACTCTTGGTATGGAAGTTGTTATTTTTACACGCCATATTTTAATTAATGATTTTTGTATACTATGAAGTATTAAAGCTACGCTAACTACAGTTGCTATAATACCGATTATTCCAAAACTTGCCAAATTTGTATTATCAGCTATATTGAGTATTTGTCTTACCATAGGTTCATAGAATGGAGCATTTTTTTCCATCCAATCAAATATAAAAATAAATATGTTTTGATATATATTAAATACTCTTAATACAAAAAGTCCCACTATTAATGCTGGTATGAACGATAATGTTACAAGATAAGTTAATGCGGCGGCTCTTATAGTGCAGTCATCTTTAAAAAAGTCTGTTATGGCAAATATTATTATTCTATATGAGTTTATGAAAAATTTTTGTATAGGATTGAATAATTTTTGATCTGAATAATATATATCATCTGTAAAAAAAGTTCTTAATTTCTTGAAAAATTTTTTAATTTTTTGAATTTTAGTCATATAACACTTCTTGCAAAAAAAAATTATATAATGTATAATATATAAACAATTAAGCGAGGGTGGCGGAACTGGCAGACGCACTAGACTTAGGATCTAGCGCCCTAGGCATGAGGGTTCGATTCCCTCCCCTCGCAATCTTTTATATATATCATTATTTATTATTATTATCATCAACTTCAATAGAAAACTTACATTTATTACAAACTTTTTTATATCCGCTGGAAGTTTTTATCATTCGCATAGAATTTTTACATTTACAAAATGGACAATCCTCATGATTTCTAAATATTATCATAGATATTAAATCGATAATTTTACCTATTCCAGAAACAAAAAATAATATTCCAAACATTAAAATGAATATTATGATGATAATTACAAAAAATATAATAACTAATAAATCCACTTTTTATATATCCGTCAATAATATTTATATTATATATTAAATGTAAGATTTTTTAAAGAAACCTGAGTATATTTTATCATATTTGTACTAATATATTTTATAGGAAAAGCAGACCAGCTATCAAGTTCATTATCCCATAATCTATAGTAGTAATTACTGCCTTCTTTTTTCCATTCATATGTATAAACTTTATTTTCATGATTATTACTGATATATTCTATTTTGTTATTATTAAAGAAAGTATATTTTTCATTTCCATTAACTAGTTCCCAACTTCCTACAAATCTTCTATCGACAACATCTTTTTCTATACTTATAATTTCCTTTTTTTGGCATGACATAGTAATTATTAGTAATAGCGATAATATAATTATTTTATTATACAAGTTATACATAGATAGTCCTTTAATATAAATTATTATATAGTATCGTAATAAAAATTATAAAATAAAAAGTCTATTTATTTTTATATTGATAATATTGATAAAATCTTTTAAACATATATAATAATTCTTTATATAAAATTATTAGGATTATTTATGCAGAACTATTTAGATTTATTAAAAAATGTATTGGAAGAAGGTGAAAAAACTAAAGACAGAACAGGAGTAGGTACTAGAAGAATATTCGGACCTCAATTAAGATTTAAATTTGATGGAAACAAAATACCTATAGTAACAACTAAAAAAGTATTTATGAAAGGTGTTATTATAGAATTACTTTGGTTTTTACAGGGTTCTACAAATATAAAATTTTTGCTTGAAAATAATATTCATATATGGGATGAATGGGCTGATGATATGGGAGAGCTTGGACCTGTATATGGAAAACAATGGAGAGCTTGGGAGAGCAAAGAAGGAAATAAAATAGATCAAATATCAAATATAGTTAATACTTTAAGAAATAATCCTACAAGCAGAAGAATAATTTTGAATGCTTGGAATGTAGGAGAGATTGATAAAATGCATCTTCCACCATGTCATATGATGTGTCAGTTTTCGGTGAATAGTAAATGCGGTATAATAACACATTTATATCAGAGATCGGCAGATTTATTTTTGGGAGTTCCTTTTAATATAAGTTCTTATGCTATACTTACAAGGCTTTTAGCTATGCATAGCGGACTTTATGCTTCAGAACTTATAATGACTTTCGGAGATGCTCATATTTATAATAATCATGTTGAACAGGTTAAACTTCAGCTTACAAGGGAGCCTTATGAAAATACTACAGAATTATTCATAAAAGAGCGTCCTAATATCTTTAGTCATAATTATGAAGATTTTGTATTGGAAGGATATAAATATCATCCTACTATAAAGGCGGAGGTAGCAGTTTGATAATTTCAATGATTGCAGCAGTAGATTCAAATAATGGTATAGGGTTAAATGGGATAATGCCTTGGGGACATATTAAAGAGGATATGCAGTTTTTTAAAAGTATTACTACGGGATATCCTGTTATTATGGGAAGAGTAACTTTTGAATCTTTGGGATTAAAACCTCTTCCAAGTAGAAGAAATATTGTTATATCATCAAAAGTTAATAATGAATTATTAGAAAAACATAATAATCTTTTTTATGAATTTTCTTTTGAAGATGCTGTTTCAAAATTGCTTTTAGAGAAAAATAATCAAATATTTATTATAGGAGGAGAATCTATTTATAAAAGGGCTTTGGACTATGCAGATAAAGTATATCTCACTCATATAAATAAAGACTATAATTGTGATAGATTTTTTCCTAACATAGATAAAAATTCATTTCAATCTAATAAATTAAAAACTTTTTTTTATAATGATATTAGTGTCAATATAATTGAATATACTAGAATGTAAATATATTTTTATAAATAGGTATAGTAAAACAAGATTTAGCAAAACCTGGGGAGGCTATAGGATATTTTAGTAAAGTTTTATTTTTTAATTCTAAATATTCTAAGCCTTATTATAATAGATGACTTTCTAAAATAAAATTGAAATTATACTAAGAGGCAGAAGAGGATTTTACTAAATATATAGATGCTAATTGTACAGATTATGAAGTTTATTTTTATATAGGATTAGCAAGATATAAATTATCAGATTATTATAATGCTATAATATATTTTGAAAAAGTTCATAAGAATAGAAATGGTTCAATGTTAAAAATTATATTTAAAATTAAATCAATATTTAAATAGTAGTATATTTTTATTTATTTAAAAATATGAGTTATTAATTATGAATAAAAATAGGTTTAAATTTATTGTATATAATATATAATATTTGAGATTAATATTTATTCTTTAATTATTTAAGGAGATGTTTTGAGATTAGAATTAATGCTTGGCATCAGATATTTGAGAGCCAAAAAAAAGTTTTCATTCGTTTCAATTATTACTATTATATGTGTTCTTGGAATATTGGTAGGAGATATGGTAATGATTACTGTACTTTCTGTTATGAACGGTTTTCAAGATGATATAAGAGATAAAATACTTGGAATGAGATCCCATATAAATATTAGTGCTTATAGTGATCAGCCACTTACAGATTATAAATATGTAGTTGATAATATAATGAATAATAAGGAAATAACAAGTGCCTATCCATATATAGTTCTTCCTTGTATAATGCGTACATATAATTTTACTACTCTTATAACGGTTCGTTCTTTTGAGGATAATATATTTACCACTGATAAAGATTTTATAAAGTATTTTAATTTTATTGAAGGCAATAATAAAAATATGAGTACAAATGATGCATTAATAGGTTCTGAGATGGCTAAGGATTATGCATTATCTGTGGGCGATACTATAGATATAATTTCAGCTTCTGGAAGTTTTGAAAGAGGGTTCAAACCTCAAAAAACTACTTTTACAATTAAGGGTATATATAAAACTGGTTATTATGAGTATGACAGCAGAATGGTAATAGTTCCACTTTCTACAGGACAGAAAATGGTAGGTTATGATAATGCAGTTACTGGTGTTGCTGTAAAAGTAAAGAATTTTTTTGATGCTGATAAAGTGGCAAAGAAAATTGATACTGATTTGAAAGAGTTTTATAGTGTTATGCCTTGGATGCTTTTTGATAGGAATTTCTTTCAGGCTTTGCATACAGAAAAATTAATGCTTGCTTTGATACTTTCATTTATAATACTAATAGCAGCTTTAAATATTGCATCAAGCCAAATAATATTCGTAAAGGATAAAAGAAGAGATATTGCTATAATAAAAACATTGGGATTAAGACCTTCCAATGTTGCTAAAGTTTTCTTTTTGGAAGGTGCTATAATAGGAATAATAGGTACTGTTCTTGGAGTGATATTTGGTATATTGCTTGCCAATTATGTTAATGAAGCTTTGGAAGGTATTAGAATAATATTGCAGTTTATAGTTAATATTATTTGGTTTATTCCTTCAAAAATAAGTGCTGGTATATTAATACCTATAGTACCTGATTTCTTCCCATCGGATATATATTATGTAAGCGGAGGACTTCCATCTATTATTCATGCTTCACATGTGATAATGGTAGCTAGTATATCATTTTTACTTTCAGTTTTATTTGCTATAATACCTGCATATATAGCAAGCAGATATAAACCTGCGGAGGTGCTTAGATATGAGTAATAATTCCAGCAGAGAAGTTTTAATAAAAATAGAAAATTTAAAAAAGACTTATATAGGTCCTCCTAAAGTAGAAGTATTAAAATCATTAAATTTAAATATTTATAAAAATGAAATACTTGCAATAACAGGAGAATCAGGCAGCGGAAAAACAACTCTTTTAAATTTGATAGGAGGAATAGATAATATAACAGATGGCAGTATAGATATATCAGGAAATAATATAGGAAAAATGAATGAAGCTCAGTTAGCTCATTTTAGAAATAGTTCTCTAGGTTATGTATTTCAATTTCACAATTTGCTTGGAGAGTTTAGTGCTATAGAAAATGTTATGATACCTTCTTTAATGCTTAAATATAATAAGAAAGAGGCTAGGCAAAAAGCTGAGAATCTTCTTGAAATAGTAGGTTTGAAAGATAGAATTGAACATAGAATAGGTGAGCTTTCTGGAGGTGAGGCACAGAGAGTTGCTATAGCAAGAGCTTTGATAAATAAACCTAGTGTTGTTTTGGCAGATGAGCCTACTGGTAATTTAGATAAAAAGAATGCAGAATTGGTTAGGGAATTATTATGGAATATGACTAAACAGAGTAATGCTTCTTTAATAATAGTTACACATTCTGTTTCTATTGCTGATATGGCTGATAGGAAATTGCGTTTAGAGTATGGTGAAAATTTGATAGAATATTAATTTATATATTAAAAATAGGAAATTTAATTTATGTTAAAAAAGATAAAAGAATTTTTCAAAAAAGATAGCAGACCTTTTGATTATGGAGCTGTTACAGAAGAACATATAAGAAAATATTATTCAAGTCCAGAGAAACATCCTTATAGGAGAATGTTTTCTTATGCTATGAAACATAAGAAACTTTTTATACCATCTTTCATTTTGAGTGTTGGATATACAATAATAAATATACTTCCTCCATTTTTTGGTCAAATGGCAATAGCTATAACGGGAGGAAAAAGTGTTGATATATTAGATAAAATTCCATTCGTTGCGAATTTAACTTCTAAATTTAGTAATCTAAATACAAAAGATTTAGTACAGCAATTTTTAACATCAGATTCTATCGTAAATCCTGTGATAATTGCACAATTTGCATTTATTATAATAATTGGTTTTATATATGTTTTATTTCGTGTAGGTTTTGATTATGTAAAAACTTTTCTTTTTGCTTTTACTGCTCAGGAAATAGGAAAAGATGTACGTGCTGATATGTTAAAAGGATTAATGAATACTGATATAGCATATTTTAAACAAGAAAAAGAAGGGGATTTAATGAGTAGGGTAATTAATGAGTCTGGTACTATAGAATCATTTTTATCTGGTACATTACCCAATATGATAACAGTACCTTTAACTTTGGTACTTACATTATGTATGCTTTTAATATTGAATGTTAAACTTACATTAGCTTGTTTTATAGCAGCACCTCTTATTGGTTTAGGAATAGATAAAGTTTCTAAATTGATAAGAACTAGAGTAACAGCTCAGCAGAATTTACTTGGAAGTACAACTTCTGTTATACAGGAAGATATAAGGGGTATTGAGGTTATAAAAATATTTTCTAAAGAAGATGAAGAAGTAAGCAGATACAAAACTTTATATAGCGAATTGATAAATTTGATGAGAAAAATGAGTTTGCTTACATCTCTAAATAGACCTATCACAGAGCTTGTAATGATAGTTGCAATGCTTACTATACTTGCATATGGCGGATTTTTAATATTTAAAGGTGAGATGCCTTTTGAGTTTTTATGGGGATTTTTGCTTTATATGCTTAATATTTCTACACCTGTAAGAGATTTATCTGGTATATTTATTAATTTGCAATTTACTAAAGGTGTAGCTTTAAGAGTATTTCAGATTATAGATTTACCAGCTGAAAATGTTGATGATCCTACTAAAAAGCAAATGAAGCCTATAGAACATTCTGTAACTTTTGAAAATGTTCATTTTGAATACCCTAGAAGAAATGATTCAACTCCTTTCCATTTGGGACCTGTAAGTTTTAATGTTAAAAAGGGAGATGTAGTGGCATTTGTAGGTAATTCAGGTGGTGGTAAAACTACTTTGGTAAGTCTTATACCAAAATTATTTACTCCAACTGAAGGAGTTATAAGATTTGATGGTATTGATATAAATGATTTAAATACTAGAAGTGTAAGAAATCAAATAGGTGTTGTGTCTCAAGAAAATATTTTATTTTATGGTACAGTGAGGGAAAATATTTTATATGCTAATCCTAATGCTAATGATGATGATATGTATAGAGCAGCAAAAATAGCACATGCTGATGAGTTTATATTAAAACTTCCTAATGGTTATGATACTCATATTGGTCCTAGAGGAGTTATGCTTTCAGGTGGTCAGCGTCAGCGTCTAGCATTGGCTAGAGCTGTTTTAAAAAGACCTTCTATATTAATACTTGATGAAGCTACTAGTGCTTTGGATACTGAAAGCGAGATGTATGTACAAAAGGCTTTAAATGAAATCATTAATCTTCAAACTACATTTGTTATAGCACATAGACTTTCTACTATTAAAAATGCTACATATATATGCGTTGTAGAGAATGGTCAAATAATAGAATCTGGTACTCATGATGAACTTATGAAAAAAGGTGGAAAATATCAGTATCTTTATTCATTACAATTTAGAGAATAAAATAATTTAATAATAATCATTATAAAATTTATATACGAATTTTATAATGATTATTTTTTATTCATTTTATTTTTCAATTTATATTATTCTATATGAAATTTTTAATATAATTCTTCATCTTGTAAATCTGTTTCTATATGATTGGCACATTTTATAACCAATTTTTCTTTGATATTAGAATTACAAGAATTATATAATTTATCAAGCATACAAGCCAATCTTTATTTCCATGCATAAATAGGCATGGGATATTCTCTTTTTTAATATTTCAAAGCATTAGCATCATTAAAATAAAAAACTAATCTAATTTTTGTAATTATATACATTAGCATATATTAAAGCTTTAACATTATTAGGAAATCTTCTGTCTTCCATACGCATCATCATATCAGTTGCTTCCATAGATACCACAAAAATCACTATCTTTTTATCATTATAGTTTTCATTAATATAATTGCACCAAGATAAAATATCTATTTTCTCATAATATCCGAAACTATATATTCTACCCTCACTTTGATTCTTTTCTATTAAATTGGCATGCATTTTTTAATTATATTCGGACATGATATAAAAATCTTTCTGTGAATTTTCAAACCATTCTTTAATTACTATGAAAGTAATATTTATATTTAATAATATTAATTGTTTTGTTTTGATTCAGTTGCTATACTGAGTTTCGTGAAACCTGCATTTTTTACGCTGTCTATTACTGATATCAATATTTGAGTTTTTACATCCTCATCAGATCTTATTTCTACAGGCTTTTCTGATTCCCCTTCAGTATTAGCCAATTTTTTCAAATCAGCATCTATATCCTCTACCAAATATCCATTAATATATTTTTGCCCCTCTTTGGATATACTAATTACTATAGTTTCATTTTTTTCAGCACCTACAGCAGATGTAGATTTCGGTAGGCTTATTTGTATTTGAGGAGTATCTATAATTGTTGAACCCACCATGAAAAATACAAGTAAATTGAATACTATATCTATCATGGGGGTTAAATCTATACCGCTTTTTATGTTAAATCTTCTTCTAAATTTCATTATAATCTTTTATTACTTTACTACTCTACAGTTATAGTTCTTACATTACTTAGGAAATGCTGACCTTTATAAAGAATAGAAATTTTATAATCTCCCTTACCATATTCAGCCTTGAAAGTTCTTCCTAATATTCCATTACCCATATCTTTTACATCATAAATTATTTTACCTATGTATGTTTTTCCATCATCTCCAGTAATTCTTGCTTCTTTATCAGCCATCTCTACTGCCAATTTAAAATCAGTATAAGCAGCTTTATTTAATATTCTATATTTTACATTTATATCATCGTCTAATTTAGCTTTAGGCTTGAAATCCACAGATTCAGCAACAATATCAGCAAAAGTTATAGTAACATATACTCCTACACCTCTTTTTACAGCACCAACTCCCACAGCATTAAAATTTTTATCTAATATATTTTTTTTACTGTCTGGGGTAGACATCATATTTTTCACAATACTTTCAGCAGCTTTTTTATCAGTGAAAGGTATAACATCCAATTTTCCTAAACTTTCGCTAATATTTCCAACCATTTCAGGGTATAATTTTACTTGTCTTGCCTTTGAATCTAAACCATCTAAATCTGTATTACTGAAGAATTTATTTTTAGCCATATTATCAGCATGATATAATGCCAAAGAATGAAGTCTTTGATTATTAGGAAGCGGAGGAAGAGCTACTTTGCTTCTCTCTAAATTAATTAGTCTAAATATTTCATCTTCTATAGTATCAGCATGCAATACTAATACAGATATAAACATAAATATTATTATCATTTTTAATTTTCTCATTATTCATTTCCCTCTCTTGATTGAGTTATTGTGTATATATTATAAATTATTTTTATAAAAAATAAAAGTTTTAATTATACTAAAACAGTGCAAAAAATACTTTGCTTTTTAATAATTGTATTGTATAATTTTTAATATGAAAAGGACTATATTCATTTTATTATTTTTTACTATATTTATAAATTCATGTTCAGTAATTGGTTTTGATCCAAGAAATAATTTATCTGATTATTATTATGTTATGAGAATAAATTCTTTTAATAAAGAAAAAGTAGATTATGTGAAATTTGAAAATATTTATGAATCTGAAAAATTAATAATATATGCTGAATCAGGTGTTGATGTAAGAAATTCAAGTATACATTATATAGCAACTGAATTTAATAAACATTATAATGATATGGTTTCAGTATATGGAAAACATACAGATGTTGATAATAACGGTAAAATAAAAATTCTTTTGCTAAATATTAATCCTCCTAATTCTACAATAGCTGTTTTAGGATATTTCTATCCATTGGATTTACTAGGTAAATTTAATAAAGGGGAAATATTATATATGGATATAGAACATGTAAATAATGATCCTTATCATATGGCAGGTACTATATTTCATGAACTTCAACATTTGATTAATTTTAATGTGAATTTTTTTGAAAAGGGAAGAGAGATGTCTATTTGGTTAAATGAAGGACTTTCTGAATCCACTTCAATATTGTTTAGTCCTTATACAGTTAATTCTAGAATAGAAGAATTTAATAAAATAGATTATTATTGTTTCTACACTTGGGAGCTTCCTATAGATGTATTTTCAAATTATCCTTCAGTATCAGTATTTATGAATTGGCTTTATAAACGATCTAGAAATAATAAAGATGTATTTAGAAAAATAGCTTCTTCTAAAGAAGTTAATGATTATACTAAAGTACTTAATTCTATTTCATCTTTAGGTATTGGAAATTCTTGGGATAGTTTATTATTAAATTGGATTGAAGGTATAGGTAATAATGAAGTTAATGGTGCTAAATTATCTCTTGCGAAATCAGGTTCTAATATACCTATATATCCAGGTGCTTTGATTGCATATTCAGGATCATTATCTAGCACAGGTAATTTAGTAACTAAGTCTTTATCATCTGGATTGCAATTGGCTTTAAATAAAGATATGTATATAGGTCAATCACCTTCAGCTATAAATGTAAATATTCCTAATTCTTCATATTCTTTAAGAGCTTCAAAATTATATAATGCCTCTTTAAATAATAATGAAAATTATAAGCCTAAATATAGAAATATATTATTTGGTAATGATGGACAGATTAAAAAGTATTGATGTTTTAAGGATATAAGATATATATGAAAATAGTTTATAGAGAAATTATAAAATATTTGTATGTATTTATTTTTATATTTATGTTTTTTGCCAAAAATGAATATATTACAGGTACTGTTAGGGTAGTAGGAACTTCGATTTTTCCAAATGTTGTAATATCTGCTGAGGAGAGAGAGTATTATTTTGATAAAAAATTTTTTGAAGAATATTCTAAATATGAAGGTAAAGTAATTACTGTTGAAGCTAAAATAAAAAAAGAAACATTATGGCTTGCTGATAAAAGTAAATCTTTTGACAAATATACTATTGTATGGGTAAAAAAGAAGGAATGAAAATATTATTAAAGATTTTAAATTCTTTTTTGTATTTATAATAATCTAATAAATAAAATAAAAATTCATTGATAAATATACGGAGTATGGTATAATAAGAATACTATAATATTAATATGGAGTCATTTTATGAATGTATTGGTAATAAATTCAGGAAGTTCAAGTATTAAATATCAATTATTTTCTATGCCAGAAGCAAAAGTATTGGCTAAAGGTCTTTTAGAAAAAATTGGTGAAGAAATAAGTGTTTTAAAACACACTGCTGTAGAAAAATGTAAAGAAAAAAAAATAGAGCAAAAGGTAGCTGATCATAAAGTTGGTATGTCTCTAATTTTTTCGCTTTTAACAGATAAAGAAGTAGGCGTTATATCTGATATGAGCGAAATATCAGGAGTGGGTCATAGAATAGTACATGGCGGAGAAGCATTCAGCAATAGTACTTTAATCAATGATGAGACTGTAAAAGCTATTGAAGCTTGCTGTGAAATAGCTCCTTTACATAACCCAGCTGGTTTACAGGGTATAAGTGCTTGTAAAGAAATATTAAAAGATGTAAAAATGGTTGCTGTTTTTGATACTAGCTTTCATCAAACAATACCTGATTATGCTTATATGTATGCTGTTCCTTATGAATGGTATGATAAATATAAAGTTCGCCGTTATGGTTTCCATGGTACTTCTCATAAATATGTTTATGGTGAGTTTTGTAAAGTTACTAATAAGCCTAATGCAAATGTTATAGTTTGTCACTTGGGTAATGGGGCGAGTGTTACCGCTATTAAAGAAGGTAAATCTGTAGATACAAGTATGGGATTGACTCCATTAGAAGGTTTAGTAATGGGTACTAGATCTGGAGATATGGATCCTGCTGTTCCTACTTTCATTATGTCTAAAGAAAATATGTCTGCAAAAGATATGGATAATATTCTAAATAAAAAGAGCGGTCTTTTAGGAGTTTCTGGTGTGAGCAATGATATGAGAAATTTGGAAGAGGCTGCTAAAACTAATAAAAAAGCTGAACTTGCTATTACTATGTTCTGCTACAGAGTGAAAAAATATATTGGTTCTTATATGGCTGTTCTTGGTCATCTTGATGGTATAGTATTCACTGGTGGTATAGGAGAAAATAGTTTTTATATTAGAGGAAGAATACTTGAAGGTTTAGATGAGCTTGGTATTAAATGCGATGCTGATAAAAACTCTAAAGCTAGAGGATGTGCTAATTTTGAAAAAGACGGTGCTGCTGTAAAACTTTATGTTATAGCTACAGATGAAGAAAAAGCTATAGCAACTGATACTTATAATATTGCTTTAAAATAATAAATAAAATATATTTTTATTAGGGTGTCTTTGAATTATCGAGGCACCCTATTTTTATATTAAAAAAATAAATACTAAAAAGTAAATTAAAGTTATATGATTCATATTGATAATATTTTAATTAGTTAATTATAATTTATTTCGATATTATAAATACTAATTGTATATTAGGAAAATTATTTTATGAAAAAAAATATATTAATTAAATTATTTTTGTTTTTAATTTTCATTGTATCATGTAATAATGAGCCTAGAAGTATTTTAAATGAATTAACAATATCAGTAGGTCCTGAACCTCAAACTATAGATCCAACTATTAACTCAGCAGTAGATGCTATGATATATACAACGCATTTATTTGAGAATCTAACCGTTAGAGATGAAAATAATAATATCATACCTGCAGCAGCAGAAAGCTGGACATCATCAAATAATAATACAATATATATATTTAATATTAGAAGCAATGCTAAATGGTCTGACGGTGTTGATGTAAAAGCAAATGATTTTGTATATGCTTGGAGGCGTATAGTT
>NZ_JARHYI010000077.1 GCF_029258575.1 Brachyspira sp.
GCAGCAGAATAAGCGGCGAATAACTAAATAATATTAAACACTTTTAAATTTTATTATTTTTAATCTTAAAATAAATTATATATATAATAACGGTTGATATAAAAATGGCAATTTCATTAACACCAAAGTTCAATGATATAGTATACTGAGAAACAAAGAGTATATCAACTAAAATAGTTATAAACATTTTTAATGTAGTTATTATAAAAATATATTTATAATCAAAGACATTACTATATATATAAGTGTTATTATTAATATGGAACTTCTTACTTTATTTATAAATGTATATTTTTCTTCATATGAATTTTTATCTTTTATTTTACCAAAAAAGAAAAAAAGAGGAGCTATTATAGCTTCTTCAAATACTTCATATATAATTCCAAGCCACATTTGCTGCGATGCAATATTTAAGGCATTTGCATTAGGATAACTGTCTAGTATGTATATTCTAAATGTTGAGTAAATAGATGGTATTAATGCCTGTATAATCAGTACTATAAAAAGTTTAAAATTAATTTGCTTTAATAAATTTATATACATTATATTTCCAAATATAAAAAATTTATTCAATGATATAATAACAATATATAAATATCAAATTTTTATAATTGTTTGTAAATAAAATTATTATAATAGTATAAGTTTTGTAATAATAATTTATTATCTATTTTTTATTAGAATCAAGTATTGTTTAGTATTTTAAAAATAAAATATAAAAATTTGATTTTTAATATTTTTTTTACTATACTTGAGTTATCATGCATTACTTAAATTTCTATGAAACAGCTTATTCTCTAAGCTTCTTTAGAAATCACTTAAATAATCTATTATATCAAAATATTACCTGTTACAAAAGGAGGAATGTTTATGGGAAAAATATATAACCCAGAAAGTATTCGTAATGTTGCACTTTTAGGACATGTAGGAAGTGGTAAAACTACTTTAAATGAAGCCTTACTCTATAGATCTAAATCTATAGATAAAAAAGGAGAAATTGAGAGAGGGAGTACAGTAAGTGATTATACAGACGAAGAAATCAAGCAAAAAATGTCTATACACACTTCTTTAAGTTTTATAGAATGGAAAGATCATAAGATCAATTTACTAGATATTCCGGGGTCTGGTGATTTTAGCGGCGAAATTAATCCTGCTTTAAGAGTAGCAGAATCCTGTATTGTTGTTATAGATGCAGAATTCGGCATACAAATTGAAACAGAAAAGCATTGGCAAATGGCTAATAATTTCAGAAGACCTAGAATAGTTTTTATCAATAAAATAGATAAAGAAATGGTTGATCATAAAGCTCTATTAGAAAAAATTGAAAATAACTTTAAAGAGCCTCCTGTAGTACCTATACAAATACCTATGGGTAATGGAAAAGATTTTAAAGGTATAATAGATGTTATTTATCATAAGGCCTATTTCAGAGATGAGCAAGGAAAAATAGTAGAAGCAGAAATACCTGAAGAATATTATGATGAATATAGAGCTACACGCGACAGATTAAAAGAATTAGTATGTGAAGTTGATGACTCTCTTACAGAAAGATTTTTAGAGGGCGGAAAATTCACAGATGAAGAATATATAGATGCTTTAACTAAATCTATACTTCAGTATAAAGTAGTTCCTATACTATTTGGTACATCTATAAGAGATATAGGTATGGGAGCAGTACTTGATACTATTATAAGATATATGCCTTCTCCTTCTTATGTACCTGTAACAGATGGTACAGATCTCTTAACTAATGAACCTGCTACAAGATCTATATTGGGAGATAATCCTTTTGCTGCTTTTGTATTCAAAACTACAATAGATCAATATGCAGGAAGAATATCTTTCTTTAAAGTTCGTTCTGGAAGTATAAAAAGCGGAGATGAAATATATAATTCAAGAACTGGAAAAAAAGAAAAAGTTTCTCATATATATATGGCAAGAGGAAAAAAACAAATTGAAGCAGATACCATAACTGCTGGCGATATAGGAGTATTAGCAAAACTTTCAGACTGCAGAACAGCTGATACAATAAGTGCCCCTACTTCTCCATTCCAATTCCTTCCTCTTAAAATACCTCAGCCTATATATTTTACAGCTATAAAAATATTAAAGAATGATATAAAAGCTCTTGAAGTTCTTGACACTATAGCACAGGAAGATTTAACATTCAATGTTGAATATGATAGTGAAACCAAAGAAACTATAATAAAGGCTATGGGTGCTTTGCAGGTAAAACTTGCATTAGAAAGAGTAGTATCTCTTACTAAAGCAGAAATAGAACAAAGTGTTCCTAGGGTAGCATATAGAGAAACTATTAGAAAACAGGCTCAAGCTCAATACAGACATAAAAAACAATCTGGAGGAAGTGGACAGTTCGGAGAAGTTCATTTAGAAGTTTCACCTCTTACTCGTGATGGCGGTTTTGAATTTATAAATGATATATTTGGAGGAGCTATACCTAAACAGTATATACCCGGAGTAGAAAAAGGTATACAGGATGCATTATCTCAAGGACCTTTAGGAAAATATCCAATGGTTGATATAAAAGTAAGACTTTATGACGGTAAATATCATGATGTAGACTCTAATGAATTATCATTTAGAATAGCTGGTTCTATGGCGGCAAAAGAAGCATTCAAAAATGCAAGTCCTGTATTATTAGAACCTGTTATGAAAGTCACAGTATATGTACCTGAAGAATTTACTGGTGCTATAATGAATGAACTTACAGGTAAAAGAGGTAAAATTTTAGGTATGGAAGCTGCATCTAATACAGTACAGATGATAAAAGCTGAAGTACCATTATCAGAAATGCTTACCTATTCAATAGAAATGAAAGCATCTACTTCAGGAAGAGGTACTTTTGAAATGGAACATTCTCACTATCAAGAACTTACAGGTCCTTTAGCTGATAAAGTTATAGAGGAAAGAAAAGCATTACTTGGCAGCGGAGAATAACATTATATAGTATATAAAAATAAAGTTGATATTTTTTATATACTATAATATAATAATTTAATATGTATAAAATAGGAGATTGTATGCTCAAAATAATTGACAAAATCACAAAAGAACATGTATTTGAAGACTTGGAATCAAAAGACAAAGAATCACTTTTTAGAGCGTTAAGTGAAAAAATTGCACCTGTTGCTTCCGCATCTGCAGATACTATATTCGATGCATTCAAAAAACGTGAAGATGAATACACAACTAATATAGGAAACGGAGTTGCTGTTCCTCATGGCAGAATACAAGGCTATGGAAAAACAGATATCTTTGTCGGTTTCCTAAAAGATGAAATTAATTATGACTCTGACTCTGATGAGAAAAGCCCTGTAAAATTGGTATTTGCTATACTTTCTGATCTTGATAACCCTCAAGATTATCTTTTAAATCTTTCTCAAATTTTCTTCTTGGTAAATCAAAAAGAAATACTTGATAAAGTTATGGATACTAAAAGCTATGATGAACTTTCAAGTGTTTTAGATTCATTCAAAAAATTAGATGAAAAATTTGAAGCTGAAAAACAAATTAAATTCTTAATTGAACTTGAAAGAGCTGAAATACAAATTAAAGCTTATGAACTTTATAGTTCTACTCACTCTCAGCAAAAATCTGATGTTGTTTTAGAAGAATATAAAAAATATAAAGACACTATATTAAGTAAAATTGATGTTGCAGTATTAGAAAATTATAAAAGAATCAAAGAAAATAAAGGTGAAGCTTTAGCTAAAATAGAAAATTATAAATGCAGTGCTTGTAATGTAGCTATACCTAAAATGACCGTTAATGAAGTTAGAAGGCAAAATCAAATTATTATGTGTTTCCATTGCGGAAGAATATTATTTACTACTGACTGATAATCGATGATAAATAATCTATTAAAAATAAGGACAGCTAAAAGAAATGTATTAATAATGCTTCTTTTAGCTTTCCTTTATATTTCATGCTCGCCAAATAAACCTAGCTCAAACATTTCTGAGTTTTATAATACCCCTAACCCATTTGTGCCTTCAAAAGACAATACTATATATAAGGTTTCTATTAAAAGTGGAGAAATTATAAGTGCAAAAATAGAAATATATTCTCAAAGCGGAAATTTAATGGATTCCAAAGGTTTAATTATTGATAATAGTAAAAAGTCAGCATCTTGTATATGGTCTGGTCTTGATAAAAATGGTAAATATCTTCCATCTGGTATTTATGATGCCAAAGTGATAGTAAAGGATAATCAAGATTCCACTTTTATATCTGAGTTTAAAACTTCTATAAGATAATTAAAATAAAGATAATCAAAATAATATATACTTATTATAAAAAGCAATTAAAAAAAATATAATACTATTAATACAAAATTGTACTTATAGTATTTAATAAATTATAATATCAAATCAATTAACTCAATAAAGAATTTTGATTATTTATCATATTATCAATTTCTTAAAGCAATAAAAAATAGCTAATAACTATAAAGTAATTTTTCAAATATTATATTTATAATAAATA
>NZ_JARHYI010000115.1 GCF_029258575.1 Brachyspira sp.
TGAATTATTATAGTAAAGTATTTAAAAATAGTGATATATATGATGTTTATATAAATGCTGAAAAAGTAATTAATGATAATACCTTTATTAAAGAAATAAAAATGGATTATAAAGGTAGTCCTTTTGGCAGTCTAATATCAACTAAAAAAATTGATGATGAAAAAATAGATAATATTGTATATACACTAAAAGTTAAATCAAAAATTATTATGATATTAATATTAATATCATTTATATTATTAATATTCAAATATTTAAAAATAAAATTACCTAGCTGTGAGAATGCAAATAAAATCTTTAATGCTTATTTATTTATATTTTGTTTATTTACTTTATCTATACCAATTTTATCGATATTGGGAAATATAGAAAGAGTAAGTTCTATCAAAGATTTAACTTTATATAAAAGTGATAATACAAATTACATTTATAATTTTAAAATACATTCAAATAGATTATTTTTTAATAGTAATAAAATTTATAAATTTAAACATTATTTAGCTAATGAACCTGATTATATTAGTAAGATAGAAATAACAAATTCATTTGATGGTATAGGAATATTAACTTCATCTAAGCCTATAGAAGATAATGAAATAGATAACTTATCATATTTATTAGATTTAAGAAAAGAAATATTTTATATATATGCTATATCTATATACCTATTAGCATTATTATATATAATGAAAAAGAATAGTAATAAAACATTAAATGAAAATATATTATACAATGTATTAATACCATTAATTGGATTTTCTTTATTCTTTTTTAATTATTGGCTTTGTTTTCCAGGTCTTAGAGATGGA
Organism: Brachyspira sp.; assembly: GCF_029258575.1. GTDB lineage: Bacteria > Spirochaetota > Brachyspiria > Brachyspirales > Brachyspiraceae > Brachyspira. The sequence continues at coordinate 810 of NZ_JARHYI010000115.1, forward strand.
GATACTATATATATAATAAAAGCATCCATAAGTAAAGTATTTGATAACTGGCATCCAGCATTTATACAGTTACTATTGCATATTCTTTATAATCTTTTTGGTTATTCTATACACTATATGTTTACTATAATAATGAGTTTTTGGTATATAGGTATTACACTAATCATAATATCTTTATATAATAAATATCAGAATAAATATATATTACTTTTATTTTTCATTAGTTTTATAGATGATGTATTTTTTATGAATATGTGGAAACTTAAAGATACTTTTGCTCTATCTTTTTTATGGTTATCCATTTCTTTACTATTTTTTATTATTTTAACTCCATTTAAAAATAATAAGATAAATGTCTTAATAAAAATTATATCTGTATTTTTGTTAACTATTTCTATGTTATTTAGACACAATTTTATAGTTACTATATATCCTATATATATCATTTTTGTATATGATATTCTAAAAAATAAAAATATTAAAGATTATAAAATACATTTATTAAAATTTGCTTCTATAATGTTAATAATTGCTTTTACACTTGTAAGTATATATAAATTATATCCTAAATTGCCATTTGTAATTGATAATTCTAGAGAAGTAGCAGCCTATGTTTTGCATTCTTTTATAGCTGCTCGCATTGCGGTGTTAGAAAATGATGATAGTATGATTCCAAAAAAATGGTACAATGAAAATAAAAATTTTAATGATGTTATTGAAGATTATAAAATATATCCATATGCATCTTCAAGTGTACTTGTAAGAGAAATATTTGCATTTGATAGATTACATAATAGTAAAGAAATAGCCACTAAATATATAAAAAAATATCCTTTTACATATATTAAATTTTCTTTATCTATGATGATAAAAATGTGGAAATTAAGTTTAAATAATAGTACAGTCATTCATTATAAAATAAATTTTGATAATTTTTATGATTATTTTGAAGGTCATAATCCGTATTTTGAAAGTCAAGTATTTTATAATTATTCAGAAGATTTTTATAATTATAATTTAAGAAAAATTATATATAATATTTTTTATAAAATATCAATACATATAAATATTATATTCTTTATTTCTATATCTATATTAATATTTTTAATAGATATTTTTATAATTATAAGAAATATAAAAAAAATATCAAAATTAAACAATATGCTTATTGTTTCATTTGCCACTTCATTTTCTACATTTGCAAGTGCATTTATAATAGGTACAGTTGCTGTATTATTAGAATATAGATATATATATATTGTACTTCCATTGTCTATTTTATCAATAATAAGCTTTATTATTTTTGTATATGATTTAAATAAAACAAAAAGTTTAGAGGTATAAAATGAAATTGTCAGTAATAATACCATGCTATAATGAAGAGAATACGATAGAAACTATAGTAAATGCTGTTATAAATTCAAGATGTTCTATAGAAAAAGAAATTATTATAGTAGATGATTTTTCAAAAGATCATACTAGGGATAAATTAAAATTGATTGAAAGTAAAGTTAGTAAAATATTATATCATAAAAAAAATATGGGTAAAGGTGCTGCATTAAGAACAGGTATCAAAGCTGCTACTGGAGATTTTGTAATTATACAAGATGCCGATTTAGAATATGATCCTAATGAATATGATAAATTGTTAGAGCCTCTTATAAAAAATGAGGCTGATGTAGTATTTGGAAGTAGATTTGTAGGCGGAGAATCACACAGGGTATTATATTTTTGGCATCAAATGGGTAATACTTTTTTAACTTTATGTTCTAACATGTTTACTAATTTGAATCTTACCGATATGGAAACTTGCTATAAAGTATTTAAAAGGGAGATTATACAATCTATAGAAATTAAGGAAAATAGATTTGGTTTTGAACCTGAAATAACGGCAAAAGTAGCAAAAATTGATAATATTAGAATATATGAAGTTGGAATTTCATATTATGGTAGAACTTATAAGGAAGGTAAGAAAATAGGTTGGAAAGATGGTTTTAGAGCATTATGGTGTATTTTCAAATATAATTTAAGACCAGACCAGACCAGACCAGACCAGACCAGACCAGACCAGACCAGACCAGACCAGACCAGACCAGTATGTAGAGATTACATATATTTCTATAATAATTCAAAATATAAAAAATTACAACCTATACTACAATGCTATATTGAAGTATAGGTTATTGTTATTTAACTAATTTTTAGGAAATATTATGATATATGATTATATAATTATAGGTGCTGGTATTTATGGTATTTATTTAGCAGATATCATATCAAGTAAGTATAAAAATGTAAAAATTTTAATAATAGAAAAAGATAGAGAGGCATTTTTAAGAGCTTCATATGTTAATCAAGCAAGACTGCATAATGGATATCATTATCCTAGATCATTACATACAGCTATAAAATGTTCACATTATTTTGATAAATTTGCTATGGATTATGAATTTTCTATAATAAAAAATTTTACAAAAATTTATGCTGTATCATCAAAATTTGGAATGTCAACTCCAGATAATTTTGAATATTTTTGTGATAATGCCAATATACCATATAAAAAAATTAATGAATTGCAATTTTTTAATGTCAATTTAGTTGATGCCTGTTATGAAACAAAAGAATATGCTGTGGATACATTAAAAATAAAAGAATATTATTTAGAAAAAATTAATGAAAATAAAAATATTACTATTATATATGATGATTATATAAAAGAAGCATATATAAAAAATTCAAGTTGGTATATACGGTTAAATTCAAATAAAAATTTAGAAACTTCATTTGTAATAAATACTTCCTATGCTTCAATTAATAGTGTTTTAAAAATATTCAATTTAGATACTATACCAATAAAATTTGAATTATCAGAAATGATATTATGTGAGCCATCAAATAATTTAAAAGGTTTTGGAATAACATTAATGGACGGACCATTTTTTTCTATTATGCCTTTTAATAAAAATGGTTTGTATTCACTATATTCTGTTAGATATAGTCCACATAAATTTTCTACATCTGAGCTTCCACATTTTGAGTGTCAGTTGAAATCAAATACATGTAATGGTTTATTTTTAGATAATTGTAATTTATGTGAAGTTAGACCAAATTCCTCATGGATACATATGAGACAATTAGCAAAGAAATATTTAAAAAGTGAATTTTTACCTGAATTTAAAGAGAGTATTTTAACTATAAAAGCTTTGATGCAATCTTCTTCAACATCTGATTCTAGACCTGTTATAATAAAAAAAAATAGAGAAAATCCACACTTTATTACAGTATTGGGTGGGAAATTAAATACTATATATGAATTAAATGAGGTGATATTATGAAAGATAAGAACTATGCAAGTTTTATAATAACTAAAATTGGTAATAAGAAAAGTTATGATAGATTGGAAAATTATATATTAAATAAATTTGAATATAGTGAAATTATATTATTATTTAATGAAGAGTTTGATATGGATGAAATACATAATACATTATCTCCAAAATCAGATAATATATTATGTTTAAATATAGCTAGTAATACTAATGAAGATAGTATGATAAGAGCTGGACTAGAATTTTCTAAAGGTGATTTAGTTTTTGTATTAAAAGATATTGATATAGATAATATAGAAAATTATCTAGACAGGCTTTATGAATATAATAAAAAAGTTATTGATATTTCTTTTTTAGTAACAAAATATAATAATATTAGAGATAATATTATATTAAAGAGTATTTCATTATTTTCAGGGACAAAACTAGATAATATATATGATATAATATTTTTTGTAACTAGAAGAGTTATAAATTCTTTGAGTGAAAATAAAAGTAAAATTGTTCCTATATCATATATAATTAGAAATATAGGATATAAATATGAGTATATTAATTGCAATATAAAAAAAAATGTTTATAAATTAACAAAAGGTAATAGAAGTTCATATCTATTAATATTTTCTGAAGTAGTATCAAATATAACATTTCTTTTAAGTGTATTTTCTGCTATTATTTCAGCTTCTGTAGGTATATATTCAATATTGCTAAAATTATGTGGTTTGGGGAATTTACAAAATGGATGGGCATCCATTATGACTTTATTATCATTTTGTTTTACTTTAATATTTTTTATATTTAGTATTCTTATAAGATATATAGGTTTATTATCAAAAGAATTGGAAAATAAACCAAATTATAAAGTTATATCAATTATAAAATTTCAATAATAATGGATTGTATAGTATGATTAATTATGAAATAACTATAGATGAATTAAAAAAAATTGAAAAGAATATTCCAATATACAAAAAAACTATATTTTTTGATAAAACAAATAAGTATGCTTTATTAATACCAGTAATTAATGAGGGTGAAAGATTTGTATTACAAATGAATAAAATGAAAAATGCGAATATATTTGATATTTGTGATGTATTTATATGTGATGGTGGAAGTGAAGAGGAATATTTTAATTCAAATTTTATTATGAAATATGGTTGTCGTGGACTTATAATTAATACGAGCAATATTAAAGGTCAGGGTACTCAGTTAAAACAAGGGTATTACGAGGTTATGAAAGATGGATATGATGGTGTTATTACTTGTGATGGAAATAATAAAGATAATATAGATGAAAGTTTAACTTTATTTATAGCTAAATTAGAAGATAAATTTGATGTTATACAGTCAACTAGGTTTACTTTGGGAGGCAAAGAAGAAAATACTCCATTATTAAGAAAAATAGGGATAAGGTTAATTGCTTCACCGTTATTTAGTATGGCATCAGGATTTCATTATGATGATATAACTAATGGATATAAAGCTTTTTCAAGAAAATATATATTAGATTCTAGGTTAAATTGGTTTAGAGATGATTTTTGTACATATGAACATTGCTATTTTCCTTTACTTCCTGTTAAAAAATTAGGTTATTCTGTATGTCAAGTACCAACTTCTAGAATTTATCCTAAAAGTGAATTACCATCTAAAATAAAAGGATTTTCATCTAATTTTAATTTTTTCAAATTGTTGTTAAAATTAATCTTTTTAAATTTTAAAATAAAAAAATAATTTTATTGTGAGTATATATGAGAGATATAAAAATAGGTTTTATTGGTGCTGGTCATATATCTAACTCTATGTCTATAGCAATCAATAATATAGAAGGAATAGAAAAATATGCTATTGCTTCTAGAAATATCGACAAAGCAAGAAAATTTGCCAAAGATCATAATTTTAAAAAAAGTTATGGTTCTTATGAAGAAATGCTTAATGATAATAAAGTAGAACTTGTTTATGTGGCTACTCCTGTATCATATCATTATGAACATGTAAAAAAGTCATTAGAATACGGTAAACATGTATTATGTGAAAAAACATTTACTTCAACTTATAAAGAAGCAAAAGAATTAATTAGTATTTCAAAAAAAAATAATCTTTTATTAGCTGATGCAATATGGACTAGGTATATGCCATCAAGATATAAAATAGAAGAAATTATAAATAGTAAAATTATTGGAATACCAAAGATATTGGAAGCAAATTTAGGATATATACTTACTGATAGACCAAGATTATTTAGTAAAGAATTATCAGGTGGATCTTTATATGAACTTGGTATATATCCACTTAATTTATCTCTTATAATTTTAGGAAATAAAATAAAAAGTGTTAATGTTCAATCTATAATTGATGATAATGGTATAGATTTACAAAGTTGTGTAACATTAAAATATAATAATGATGTTATTTCAAATTTAATTTATTCTATTAATTCAATTACTGATAGTAGAGCTGTTGTAGCAGGAACTGAAGGCTATATAGTTATTGAAAATGTTAATAATCCTCAAAATATATATGTCTATTCTAAAGAAAGAAAATTATTAGAAAGTTATTCTAAAAATGATGGAATAAAAGGTTATGAATATCAATTGAAATCTGTTATTGAAGCAATAAATAATGGAATGATAGAATGCAAAGATATGACTCATATTGATATATTAGAAGAAATGGAACTAGTTGATATCATAGCAGAACAAAATAGAATTAGTATAACATAGTTTTATAAAATCAAAGAGATGTTAAAAGATAAAGTTATATTCGATGGTAGAAATATTTATGATGTAAATATATTAAAATAAATAGGTTGAAAATATATAAGAATATGATATCAGTTCTAAAAGTTATTATATTTTTGATAGGGTATATACAGTTTATTAATTTATAATATATTTATCACTTTTCATTGATTAAAATTTTTTTAAAAAATATTACATTTGACTATTTTTTTTATCTATTATATTAGTTTATGAAAAGTAATAAATTATATTATAAAATATATATTACATTATTATTGATTTGTATTTTGTTTTTAACAATATTTTCTATATTGGGTATAAAAAAGAACAGGTTATTTTTCAAGTTTTGATTTAAATATATATATAACTTTGGAAATCAACTTCATAAACATAGAAGATACTAAAAAGTTATTTATGTTTTAATATTGATAAAGTAATTTCAATATTAGCAAAAAGAAATAGCAAAATATATTATTTATATTTAAAATGCAATAACTTTTTTAATAAAAGAAATTATATTTTTATAGTTATACTTGATATTATTCTCTTTATGCAGATTCAATAGAAATTATGGGATTAGCAGTGTCGGGGACTATAGGTAGCTTCTGATGATGGAAGTATGATACCTGCAAAATGGTATTTAGATGGAAAAAATTTTGAAGATTTAAAGAACGAATATTCTATTTAATAAAAAACAAGGGCTAAAACTTAATAATAAGTTTTAACCCTTTATTTATATTAATTACAAATTACTTACATTTCCACAACTAAAGCAGTACCCATACCTCCGCCTATACAAAGTGTAGCAAGTCCTCTTTTAGAACCACGTTTTTTCATTTCATAAAGCAGAGTAGTAAGTATTCTAGCACCAGAAGCTCCGATTGGGTGTCCTATAGCAATAGCTCCTCCATTAACATTAACTATATCCATATTAAATTTTAATTCACGAGCAACAGCTATGGACTGAGCAGCAAAAGCTTCATTACTTTCTATTAGGTCCATATCTTCTACTGTAAGATTAGCCATTTTCAAAGCCTTTCTGCTAGCTTCTATAGGTCCAATTCCCATTATTCTAGGCTCAACACCATGAGTAGCATAACTCAAAACTTTAGCCATATATTTCACTCCAAGTTCATCAGCCTTCTCTTTAGACATAAGTACAACAGCAGAAGCAGCATCATTGATTCCAGAAGCATTACCAGCAGTAACAGTACCATCTTTTTTGAATGCAGGTTTTAATTTAGCTAATGTTTCCATAGTAGTTCCGAAAGTAGGATGTTCATCAGTATCTACTACGATTTCTCCTTTTTTTGTTTTAATTGTAACTGGTATTATTTCATCTTTGAATCTTCCACTTTTAACAGCATTTTCAGCTCTGTTCTGACTTCTGCATGCAAATTCATCTTGTTGCTGTCTAGTGATTGACCATTGTTCAGCAATATTCTCAGCAGTAACACCCATATGATAATGTTCAAAAGCACAAATAAGAGCATCATTAAGAAGAGTATCTTGCATTTTAGCTTCTCCCATTTTAGCTCCCATTCTCATAGCAGAAGAAGTGTAAGGAGCCATACTCATATTCTCTGTACCTCCAGCAACTACTATATCAGCATCTCCTGCTTTAATCATTTGTGCTGCCATAGATACAGCCCTAAGTCCAGAACCACATAATATATTTATAGTTAATGCTGGTTTTTCTATTGGTATTCCTGCATTAATAGATACTTGTCTTGCAACATTAGGAAGAAGTGCTGACTGTATTACGCATCCAAAATAAGTTTCATCAACTTGTTCTGGTTTTATATTTGCCCTTTTTAAGGCTTCTTTTACTGCTATAGTACCCAATTCTACAGCTGATACATTAGAAAATGAACCTAAGAATTTGCCTACAGGTGTTCTAACAGCACTTGCTATAACTATTTCTCTCATAGTTTATCTCCTTACAATTGTTTTAATTATAAAAATGATTTTTTATGATATATTAGTATACTATAGTATAGTACATAATAATTGATTTTACAAGTAAAAATAATTAATTTATATTTTGTGTTATTGAATATTAATTATTTTAAGAATGTACAAAACCTAATGAGTTAAAATGAATTTCTTTACCATTGGAATCTATAAATTGTATATATGAGTTTGAATATTCTTTAACTTTTCCTATTTTTATTAAATTATTCTCTTCAGGTATTTCATCTTTAGAGGTAAATATAACAGCATAATCCTCTCCTCCTGTAAGAATAGATTTTAAAACTTTTGTATTATCCTCATCATCAAAGAATCTATTTACCAAATACCAATTTGAAGATTCATATATTTCTATAGTTTTATTAGAGTTTTCAGCTATATGAGAAGCGTCCTGTAAAAGTCCATCACTTATATCTATAGAAGAGTTTATTTTGTATATATTTATAATTTCCTGCCATTTATTAAAAAAAAGTTTAGGTCTTAAATGAGTTTTGACACTTTCATCATTATGCTCATAGTTGTCTTTTAAAAGTTTATCTAATCCCAAATCACTTTCTCCTACAAATCCAAGTACATAAACATTATCATCAATTTGTGCATTACTTCTTAATATTGATTTATTTTTTTCTATAGTTCCAATTAATGTTACTGATATAAAAAAATAATCATTTGAAGAAGTGGTGTCTCCTCCAGAAATTTCTATATCATAAGGTCTACATGCATCTAAAAATCCTCTGTACCATTCCAATATATTTTCATCATTTATTTTTTTTGGTATTGATAAAGAGATAAATGCATTTTTAGGTTTTGCTCCTTTACATATAATATCACTTATATTCGCCTGAGCAGACTTATAACCTACATCATAAAAAGAATAATATTTTAAAGAGAAATGTATATTTTCAACGAGTATATCAGTTGTTACTAGTATATCATTCTCATTGCTCATATTTTTTATAACAGCACAGTCATCTCCGATATTTAAATTATTGCTGTTATTATTATTGCTTAATTCTTTTATTTTTTCTATAAGTTTGAACTCTTGCATAATTTTATTTCCGATGATATTTTGATAAATATTATAACATATGCATTAAAACTTTTAAATTGCTGTGTTATATTTATTTTTTATATATTTTAAATAAAATTTTTATAAAAATGATTAATCTATTTATATGCATTAAGATAAAAAATAAAAAACATAATTAAATTAAGTATAATGACATGAGTGTATGCTTATGTAATTATATAGAATTTAATATTATGTATTAGTGTATTATTCAAGTTTAATTACATAAAAAAATATATACAGCATACTGTAATAAATACTTGATTTTTTATATTTTTAATATATAATACTTGGAGGTATATTATTATATTTTTTAGAATAAACAATTAACTATTTATAAGAAAGGCTAATATGTATAAATTGAATACTTATGTTGTATATCCTATGTATGGTATATGTAAAGTTATAGGAATATCAGATAACAAAGTTAATTCTAATTTAGTAGAATGTTATGTTTTAGAATGTGAAAGTGAAAATATTATATTAAAAGTACCTATAAATAGAGTTAAAGAATATCGTATAAGAAAGATAATATCAAAGGCGGAAGCTGATAATTTTTTGAATATATTGCAAACAAAACCTCAAGATATAGAGAATAATTGGAAAATAAGATATCAGGAAAATGAAGAAAAACTTAGAAGCGGAGATATTAAAGATACGATAGAGGTTGCCAGAAGTTTATTCACTAGAAATAAGTTAAAAGAGCTTTCTGCTAGTGAGAAGCGTTTATATGAAAAAGCTTATATGTTTATAGTTAATGAAATTAGTATAGCTTTAAAAAAAGATAAAGATGAAATTGAAGATATAGTATCAAATGCTTTGGAGAAATCCGCTAAAAAGTTTAAAACTAGACCGTTGGAAAAAGGGAAGACTATCAAGGAAGAAAAAGAAGCTTCCAAAAATACAAAAAAAAAGAAAAAAGATGATTAATCATCTAATTTATACTTAGTTTATTCCATTAAAAAAATAGCATATCTAAACATAATAATACAAAATTAAGGGGAAATTATGTGGAGAGTTGTATATTTCGTACTATCTGCCATAGTACTTGCTGTAGATTATTTTATATTAAAACATTTCAATTATAAGACATTAACAATATTTATAATCAGTGCAGTATTCATATTTTTATTTGAATTATTATTCATAAGAAAACAGTCTTCAAAAATAACATTAGCTTTTTTTATATCGTTTTTTTTGACATTAATAACTGTTCTTTTAACTATAAGTACTATAGATGCTGTTGGAATATCATTGCCTGCAAATGAAAGGCTAATTATTTTATATATAGAGGGATACTTAATTTTTAGTATAATCATAGCATTTACGCCTAATATATCAAATATGCTTAAACTTACAAAACCCGATAAAACAAAAACGGCTAAAATATTAGATACTTCGGTTATAGTTGATGGTAGAATATATGATATAGCTGAGAAGAAATTTTTTGATGGACTTCTTATACTTCCAGAATTTGTTATTAAAGAGATACAATTTTTAAGCGATGCAAGAGATCCTCAAAAAAGAATAAGAGGAAGAAGAGCTTTGGAGATTTTAAATAAAATGAAATCATCTAAAAATATACTTCTTTCTATTACAGATATTGATTTTCCTAATATCAAAGAAGTAGATTTAAAACTTATTGAGCTTGCCAAAAAAATGGATGCTAAAGTTGTTACTAATGATTTTAATTTGATGAAAGTTGCATCTATACATGAAGTTGATATATTAAATATCAATGATCTTGCTAATTCTCTTCATGTCGTTGTTTTACCAGGTGAAACTATAAATATAGATTTGATAAGAGAGGGTAAAGATAAACAGGCTTTGGGATATTTAGAGGACGGCACTATGATAGTAGTTGATAATGCCAAACATTTGATAGGAAAGAATGTTGAGATAGAAATAGATAATGTACTTCCTAAAGAGGCTGGAAGAGTAATATTTGCCTCTTTAAATAATTCTAAACCAAATAATAATAATAAAAAAAGACATGATAATAATAAATAGAAAATAATATGATAATAGATCTTTCAGCTGAAATATATAATAACATGTATCATTATCCAGATGATATTGATGTTCAAGTTTCAGCTGAAAATTATGAATATTTTAATATCACAAATATATCCATGTGTGTGCATACGGCAACTCATATTGATACTCCGCTTCATTGTATAAATAATAAGCCTTCGGCAGAAAATATAGATTTAAATTATTTTATTGGAAATGCATATTGTATTGATATAATGCCAGATAAAGAAAATACAATAAACTTTGATGATAATTTTGATTTTAAAATAATAAAAGATTGCAATATACTTCTTGTTAATACTTATTGGCATAAAAATATTAATACAGAAAACTATTATAAAAACTTTCCGTATTTGAGCGAAAGTTTTGCATATAAATTAATAGATTTAAAAATAAAAACTATAGGAATAGATACTCCTTCTGTTGATTCAATTGCGAATAATAATTTAATACATAATATTTTATTTTCACATGATATATGCATTATAGAAAATTTGGTAAATTTAGAAAAAGTATCGAAAAAAAAATTCTTTTTTAGTGCAGCACCTTTAAAAATAAAAGGCAGTGAAGGTTCTCCAGTTAGAGCCTATGCTATTATAAATTAATATATGAAATAAAAAAAACCATGCTGAAAATATGCATGGCTTTTTTATATTATTATATTGAGTACAATTTTAAAATCTTATACCTATTTGTCCGCCTATATCCAACCCTCCAAAAGTTATTTTTGGAACAGTTCCTTTATACTCTGCCAATGGGAAATCATAAGACATATAAATACCTAAAGTGAAATTATATAGCAGAAGAAAATCTAAGTTTACTTTAAGATATGGTATTAATAAATTATTAAATTTATTTTGTAAATCTGTTAAATTATATTTCGCTGAATTTTCTACTCCACTATTTCCTTTGTAGTAGCTACTTCCTCCAAGAGGGAATTTTACACCAGCTCCTAAACCTATAGACATAAATAGAATATCAATTTTAGGCATTATACCTACACTCAAACTATCAAATGTTAAACTTTTTTTACCCAAATCTGATTTATAAGCAAATACATCTCTTTGATAACCTACATCCAAAGCTATTCCTAAAGATAAGATACTTAAATCGAAATAATAATTAGGTCTTAAATATACTCCAAATTCAAATCCCGCATCAGGCTTTAATGCTTTATTTTCTTTTCCATCTTGATAAAAGAATCCTACACCTGCTCCCAAAGGTACTGTTAAATCAACCCCCACACCGCTTTTAGCCATAAGATTGCAGCTCATGGTAGTGATAAGAAGCATTATTATTAATATTATTTTCTTCATTTTTACTCCAGTTTCTTCATTATTTATTTAAATATACAAAAAAATATAATTTTGTAAAAATATATTTTTAAAAAATACAATTTTTTGTTTTATATATAAATTTATATTTTTATGAAAAATAATATAATTAAACAGATTAAATTTTGTATATGGCATTAATTATAAAAGGAGAGTAAAATGATAAAAAAAATTCTTTATTTCTTTTTAATATATGTATTTATTATAAATGCATAAAGATAAAAAAACGAGTTGCTTCATGTCATAAA
>NZ_JARHYI010000028.1 GCF_029258575.1 Brachyspira sp.
ATCTCTTGCTTCTTATGTGTTTTCAAGACTAAATTTTAAATTTAATAATTTATTTTTTGGTATTATTATTATATCTATGACAATACCTGTACATGTAACATTAATTCCAATATATTTGTTAACTCAAAAAGTTGGTTTATATGATACTATATTTGCATTGATAGGTCCATATGTGGCATTTAATCTTCCAATATCTATTTTTATACTGACAAATTTTATGCAAGAAATTCCAAAAGACTTAGAAAACAGTGCTGAAATAGACGGATGCGGAAAAATAAGAACTTTTTTTAATGTTATACTTCCTCTTTCAACACCGGGACTAGTTACAATAGCAATATATGCTACAACAACAATGTGGAATGAATTTATATTTGCTTTAGTTTTGACTCAATCTAAAGCTAATAGAACACTTCCATTATCTGTATGGGAATTTCAAGGACAGTACACAGCTGATATCCCTATGATGATGAGTGTGTTAGCTCTAGCTGCTGCTCCAATGATTTTAGTATTTATATTCAGCCAAGATAAATTAATAAAAGGGATGATGGCAGGAGCTGTTAAATCTTAATTATAAAAAATATAAAAGGAGTTTTTAATGATTTATAAAGATAAAACAAAATCTATATCTGAAAGAGTAAAAGATTTAATTTCACAAATGACTATAGAAGAAAAAGCATATCAGGTTACTTCTGTGTGGTCTTATGAAATCACTAAAAGAGATTTTACATTTGATATTGATAAATTAAAAAATAAATTTCCTTATGGATTAGGACAAATAACTAGAATAGGAGGCGGGACTCCTACAAAAGTGAAGAATATACCTAAATTTAGAAATGAAGTGCAGGAATATTTTATGAATAATACTAGATTACAAATACCTGTAATGTTTCATGAAGAATCTTGCAGCGGAGCTATGTTTGACGGAACAACTAATTTTCCACAAGCTATAGGTATTGCTTCAACATTTAATGATATATTATGTGAGGAAATGGCAGATATAATAGGAAAAGAATTAAATGCTATAGGATGCAATCAAACTTTAGCTCCTCTTTTAGATGTTACAAGAGAGCCTAGATGGGGAAGACTTGAGGAAACTTTTGGAGAAGATGTTTATTTAGTTTCTCAAATGGGTATGGCTTATATTAGAGGAATACAAAAAAATAATGTTTATTCTACAGGCAAACACTTTGTAGCTTATGGGGCAGCAGAAAAAGGATTTAATTGGGCACCTGGACAAGTTCCTGAAAGAACTTTAAGAGAAGTTTATCTTGCTTCTTTTGAGGCTGCTATAAAAGAAGCCAATTTAAAATCTATTATGCCTGCTTATCAAGAAAATGATGGATAGCCTTGTCATAGTTCAAAAAAATTATTGAAAACAATATTAAGAGATGAATAGAAATTGGACGGATTAGTAGTAACAGATTACAGTGGTCTTACTTTATTAGAATCTTTCCATAAATTATTTCCTGATTATAATTCTATAGCTAAAAGAGCCATAGATTGTGAAGTAGATATAGAGCTTCCTACTCAAGCTGTATATGGAAAAATATTAGCAGATGAAGTAAAAAATGGAAATATTTTAGAAAAGGATTTAGACAAGATAGTAGAAAGAGTATTAACTAAAAAATTTGAATTAGGATTATTTGATAATCCTTATATACCTGAAACTCCGTCTTTTGCTATGCGTTCTAATGAAAGTTTAAATAAATCATTAGAATTAGCAAGAGAAAGTATTGTTCTTTTAGAAAATAAAAATAATATTTTGCCATTAAGAAAAGAGCAAAAAGTGGCAATAATAGGACCTAATGGAAATTCAGTTAGAAATCAGCTTGGAGATTATGCTTTTAAAGCTCATGTAGAATCACTTGTAGAAACATTAAGAATTATGGCTAATAATGCAGATAATAATAATGCTACTGGTTTTACTATGCAGGAAAGAGTAGATTTGGATGCAGATATTTTAGATAATTTTATTAGAGAAATAGAAGGTGTTTCTGTATATGAAGGTGTTTGTTCTAAAATAGGAAAAGATAATGTATTTTTATCTTTAGGTTCAGAAATATTTGAAACAACAGATGAACTTATTAATGAAGCCGTAGAAACAGCTAAAAAATCAGATGTAATATTAGCAATATTAGGCGACAGGGCTGGATTAGAAGAAGGAACTAGTTCAGGAGAATCAAGAGACAGATCATCTTTAAATTTACTTCCTGGTCAGGATAAATTGCTTAAAGAATTAAAAAAATTAGGAAAACCTATTATATTGGTATTAATAGTGGGTCGTCCTGTAACAATGCCTTGGGAAAAAGAAAATATGGATGGTATAATATGTGCTTGGCTTCCTGGAGAGATGGGAGGACAGGCAATAGCTGATGTATTATATGGGGATTATAATCCGGGAGGAAAACTTCCTGTTACCTTCCCGCATAATATAGGGCAAATACCTATATACTATTCTCATAAACCTTCAGGCGGTGCAGAGAGAATGTGGGGAGGTTATGTAGACGGACAGCATGAGGCTATATATAATTTTGGATATGGATTAAGTTATACCAATTTTGAATTATATGATTTTAAAGTTGATAAAAAAGAATTAGCTCCTACAGATAAAATTAATATATCCTGCAAAATAAAAAATATAGGAAAAGTAAAAGGAAGTGAAGTTGTACAGCTTTATTTCAGAAATAATGTTTTAGGGGTTACAAGACCTGTTAAAGAACTTAAAGGATTTAAAAGAGTAACTTTAGAACCTAATCAAAGTGCTGAGATTAATTTTGAAGTACCTATACATATATTGGGTTTTTATGATGAAGATATGAAATTTGTTATGAAAAAAGCTAATGTTGATATCTTATTAGGTGTAAGTTCTGATAATATTTTATTTAAAGAAACTATATTAGTAAATAAAGATGAAGAAATAAAAGAAAAAGTATTTACTACTAAAGTTAATTTATTATAAATAATTAAAATAATAATGTTAAGTATCCTATTTATATATTATTAATAGATACTTATTGTTTATTAATAAAGATAAAGGATTTTATTATGAGTGAGAAAAATTATCAAACAAAGTTAATTCATTATAAAGAAGGAGGAAACGGTCCTGTTGTACCTCCTATATATCAAAGCAGTTTATTTACTTTTGAAAATTGGGAATCTATAGATAAGGCATTTGATGATCCTTTCAATAATTCTATATATACAAGAGGAAATAATCCTTCAGTTGCTTTGGTCGAAGAAAAAATAGCACTTCTAGCCGAAGGTGAAAGAGCTAAATTATTTGCTTCAGGTATGGGGGCTATATCATCATC
The DNA here is from genome assembly GCF_029258575.1 of Brachyspira sp. Taxonomy (GTDB): domain Bacteria; phylum Spirochaetota; class Brachyspiria; order Brachyspirales; family Brachyspiraceae; genus Brachyspira. The sequence continues at coordinate 3,312 of NZ_JARHYI010000028.1, forward strand.
AATACTTCATTATGTAAATTGCGGTGATCATATTATATCTATAAAAAATGTTTATGGTCCTGCTAATAATTTCATGAATGTATATTTAAAAGAAAAATGCAATATAGAAACTACTTTTGTAGAAGGCAAAAAAATAGAAGATTTTGAAAATGCTATTAGAGAAAATACAAAATTAATATATTTAGAAAGTCCTTCATCTGCTGTATTCAGTTTGCAGAATATAAAACAAGTAGTTGAATTGGCAAAAAAACATAATATAAAAACTATAATAGACAATACTTGGGCTACTCCTATATTTCAAAGACCTTTAGAAATGGGAATAGATTTGGAAGTTCATTCATGTTCAAAATATTTTGGAGGGCATAGCGATATAGTTGCAGGAGTTGTAATTGGAAAGGAAGAAGATATAAAATCTATATTCGATAGCGAGCATGCATTCTTAGGTGCTAAAATGTCTCCATTTGAAGCTTGGCTTATATTAAGAAGTTTGAGAACTTTAAAAGTGAGAATGATGCAGCATCAAGAAAATGCTTTGGCAGTAGCTAAATATTTAAATAATCATCCTAAGGTTAAAAAGGTTATGTATCCTGGACTTGAAAACTTTGATCAGTATGAGCTTGCTAAAGAGCAGATGAAAGGTTTTTCAGGACTTATGGGATTTGTTATTAATTCTGATAATTTAGAGGATATAAAGAAATTTTTTAATAGCTTAAAATGTTTCAGAATAGGCGTTAGTTGGGGAGGACATGAAAGTTTGATATATGCACCTGCTATAAGCTATTTAAAAGAAATGCCTAAAGAACAATTTGACGCTATGGGTATATCATTGGGAGTTATGAGAATATCTATAGGATTAGAAGATTCTAATGATCTTATAGAAGATTTAGATGAGGCATTAAAATATATAAAATAATTTTAGGAGAATAATGATATGGAAAAGAAACATATAAATACATTTTTAAAAATATTCCCTCTTATATTTATTTTACTGGGTGTTCTTATAGGAACAGTACAGTTTGGAATATCAATAGAATTTTTACTTATAATAGGTACTGTTATATGCTGTATCATTGCTTATACTGCAGGATATAAATGGGCAGAAATGGAGAGTGCTTTTGTAAAAAAAATAGCTGATACTTGGCTTGGTGTACTTATATTAATGCTTATAGGTGCTATAGTAGGTACTTGGATATACAGTGGAGCCGTTCCTATGCTTATATATTATGGTATTAAATGGATTAATCCTTCTTTTATACCTTTTACTGCATTTGTAGTTACTGCTTTTGTTGCTATATTTACAGGAACTTCTTGGGGAGCTGCTGCTACTTCAGGTGTTGCTTTTATAGGTGTTGCTCATGCTACAGGAGTACCTTTGCCTTTAATTGCAGGTGCTATAATCAGCGGTGCATATGTTGGAGATAAAAATTCACCTATATCTGATACTACAGTTTTATCATCGATGGGTTCTGGATCTCAGTTAATAGATCATATCAAATCTATGCTTATAGTGACAATACCTTCTATAATAATTTCGAGTATAATATTCATAGCTTTGGGATTTACAGCTTCTTCAAATATAGATATTTCTACAGTAAAAGAAACTAAAGAGATATTGGATTCTTTGGCATCTATGTTTAATTTTAATATATTACTGCTTCTTCCTGCTGCTGTAGTTTTTATAGGAAGTTTCAAAGGTTTATCTCCTATAATAACAATGTTTTTAGGAAGTTTTTTAGCTTTAATATTAGGAGCTATATTCCAAGATTTTGGCTTTTTGAATTCAATAAAATCTTTTATATCTGGATTTAATGTTTCTATGTCAGAGCTTCCTGCTGATCAAATACCTGCTAATTTGAATAATTTATTGAATAGAGGTGGTATGGTAAATATGATGCCTACTGTAATGTTTTTAATATCTGCATTAACTTTCGGTTCTATGCTTCAGTTAATAGGTACTTTGCAAACTATATTGGATTTATTATTGAAAGTTATAAAGGGAGTAAAAAGTTTAATGATAGTAACTTGGTTCACTACATTTGTAGTTAATTCAAGTGTTAATAGTACTCAATTTACTTTCTTAACTTTAGGACCTATATTCCAAGATATATATAAAAAATATAAATTGCATCCTTCAGCATTATCAAGAACAATGGAAGAAGGCGGAACTTTAACAGAGCCTATAGTGCCATGGACTGTAACAGGAGTTTATATGGCTTCTACTTTGGGGGTTGCTACATTAGAATATTTGCCTTATTCTTTCTTTAATTTAGTAAGTATTGTAGTTATGTTTATATATATACTTACTTTCCCTAAATTAAAATTTGCTGTCCCTGTGTTAAAAGATGAAGAAGATAAAAAATAATTATAATTTATTTATATATAGAAAAAAGCAGGTATAATAAATTTTATGTCTGCTTTTTTTATTTTTTAGCGTTTTCAAGCAATTCTTCTGCATGTTTAATGCTTGCTTCTGTGATTTCTTTACCTGTTATCATTCTGGCAATTTCATTTACTCTCATAGAGTTGTCTAATTCTTCAATGGTAGAAGTTACAGTATCTTCCCCCTCATTCTTTGTAACTTTAAAATGATTATTAGCATATATTGCAATTTGTGCTAAATGTGTAACGCTAAGCACCTGTTTTCTTTTTGATAATGCTGCTATTTTTTCTCCTATAACCTCAGCGATCCTGCCTCCAACTCCTACATCTATCTCATCAAATACACAAGTTTCTGAATAATCTCCCAAAGAAAGTAGATTTTTTAATGAAAGCATTATTCTTGATATTTCACCGCCTGAAGCTATTTTTCTAAGAGGCTGAAACATACTCTGTTTATTAGGAGCTATTATAAACTCTATATTATCTATACCTGTAGAATTGGCTTTTATATTAGAGCCATCTATATTAAGTATACCGTCATCATCTTCATCCAAAGTTATTTCAACATCGAATTTTGTAGATGACATTCCCAAATCATTCATTTCATTTTCTATAGCTTTTATAAAATCTTCTTTTCTGTTATGCCTTATATCTGATATTTCTTTTGCAAGTATAGAAGTTTGTTCTCTCAATTCTTCTATTTCTTTTTTTAAGTTTTCAATATCTTCTTCAGAGAAATTAAGAGAATCTAATTTTTCTTTGGCTTCTTTAGCATAAGAAAGTATTTCTTTTATATTAGAACCATATTTCTTTTTTAAATTATTGATGAAAAAAAGCCTTTCATTTAAAGATTGAAGTTCTTCTGGATCAAATTTTGTTTTTGATCTTATTTCTGTTAAAACATTTTTTATATCTTCAAGATTTAATGTGATTCCTTCTATCTGCGATGCAATGTCTGAAAGTCTGCTGTCATATTTAGATATAGTTTGCAAAGCTCCTATACTTCTAGTTAATTTTGTATATGCACCTGATTCGCTTCCAAATATATCCTTATTTATAACAGAAAGCGATGATGCTATACTTTCGGCATTAGACATCATAGTAATATCATTCTTTATATCTTCATCTTCATTAGGCTTTAATTTTGCTTTTTCTATTTCATCTATAGCATATTCCAAAAAAGATTTTTCTTTTAATATCGTATTTTTATTTTGATATATTTCATTATACTGTTTTATCAATTTTATAAGTTTATTATAATGTTTTTGATAATTTTCTATCTTTTCATCAATATTTAAATAGCTATCATAAAAATTAAGATGATTTGCAGGATTAAATAAAGATTGATGTTCATGCTGTCCATGTATATCTACTATCAAATCGCCCAATTCTTTTAATTCCGCTACTTTAACACCTACATTATTTATAAAAGATTTACTTTTTCCGTCTTTGGTGATTTCTCTTTTTATATTAAGTTCATCATTATTAATTTCTATATTCCATTCTTTCAATTTATTTTTTACAATATCGGCAGATGACTGTAAATAGAAATTTCCTGATACAATAAGCCTATCTCCATTTGCTCCTACCATTCTAGTCGAGCCTTTTTCTCCTGTAATAAGTTCTAATGCACTAATTATAATACTTTTTCCAGCTCCAGTTTCTCCTGTAAGCACATTGAATCCGCTGCTGAAATTTATTTTTAATTTATCTATTAATACAAAATTTCTTATTTCAAGATATTTAAGCATTATCTACCCCAATTAAGTTTGTTTCTAAGTATATCATAAAACAATCTTTTCTCACTTTGAAATATATAGCAGCTTTTATCACTTATTTTGGCTTTTATTTTATCATCATTTTTAAATTGGTATATATCATATCCGTCTATAGTTATCATAGCTTTTAATGATTTTTTTGTCAATTCCAACTCTATATCATCGCATTTAGGTATAACCAAAGGTCTGAATGTTAATGAATGCGGAGCTATAGGTACAAAAGACATAGCATCAATTGTAGGGGCTATTATAGGACCTCCAGCACTCAAGGCATATGCAGTTGAACCTGTAGGGGTGGCAATTACTACACCATCTCCTACTATTGAGGATATTAATTTACCAGATATTATCACATTAAGATATATGGCTCTTCCATCACATTTGCTTAAAACTAATTCATTTACAGCTAAATGTTCTTTGTATGTATTTTTTTCTTTAGAGTAAATATTTATTGACAATAAAGTTCTAGGTTCTATCTCATATAATGATCTTTTACCATCAATATATTCATCTAATATTAAATAAGCTTCTTCTGGAGGAATTTCCGAAATAAATCCTAATGTACCATTGTATATAGGAAGAACTGGTACATCATACTTGATAGCTATTTTTAAAGCTGATAATAATGTTCCATCTCCTCCTATGGATATTAGCATTGATACATCTTTTAATTCCTTCACAGCCTTTTTTATATTCATATATGAAGATATATCATAATCTATTATTATAGCTTCTATGTTATATTTTTTCAGTATATCAGATATTTTTTTTAAAATATAAATAGGATCTCCGTTAATTGTATTAACTATAATGCCTATTTGTTTTTTCACATTATCATTCATAATATATTTAATATAAAATTATTAAAAGTTTAGATATTTATTGATTATAACAAAACTTATTAATATATCAAGTTATATATTGATAATTTTTTATTTTTATAATAAACTATTAAAATGATATTGTTTAGTTTTATTTATTTTATATTAGCTATAATTTATACATTCATATGCGTTATTATTGTATATACAACTTACCCTTTTATTAGAATATTTTCAAAGAGTAAAGCATCCAGTTGTGTACATTCAACGGCTAAGTTTTGGGGCAGGGGATTAATGAAAATGGCTTTTATTTCTTTTAATATAGAAGGAAATGAAAATTATGATCCTAATAAAACTTATTTGCTTACTCCAAATCATCAAAGTGCATTCGATATATTTGCCTGTTTTAGTATATTTAAAAAATCATTTGCATTTGTTTCTAAGGATACTTATGGAAAAGTCCCTCTACTAGGTTTCGGTATGTCTCTTGCCAATTATATATTTGTAAAGAGGGGAACAGTTGGAGCGGTAAAGTCTATAGATGATATGGAAAATAGACTTAGAAATAATATAAGTATAGTAATTTATCCTGAAGGCACTAGAAGCAATACAGGAGAGATAAAGAGACCTAAAAGAGGAATATTAAAAATAGCAGAAAGATGTTCAGATATACCTATTTTGCCTGTTGTTGTATATGGAACTAAAGATATTATGAAGGCAAGAACATTCAAAATAAATCCTTTCAAAAAAATTACAGTAAGATTTTTAGAGCCTTTTTATTTGAAAGATATAGAAGGCGATGATAATGCTAAATTAGATTATTGGTATAGTATTATGAGTAAAAATTATAATGAATTAATGGACAAATCTATAAAAAAGTAATTATATAACAAATTAAAATTTCTTATAAAATAAAATCGCTATTAAAATAATATTATTCTAATAGCGATTTATTAATTTTTATATATTTATAATGTCTTTAATATAAAAACATTATATAACATTCGGTATTATCCTAATGCGACTTTAGGTTCAGTATATTCTATACCAAATGCATCAGAAACACCTTTGAATGTACATTTTCCGTTATAAGTATTAAGACCGCTAAGTAAAGTATTATTAGTTTTACAAATCTCTTCTAAACCTTTATTAGCAAGCATAATACCATAATGTGTAGTAGCATTAGTTAAAGCTATTGTTGAAGTTCTAGCAACAGCACCAGGCATATTAGCAACACAATAATGTACTACATCATCTAAAATGAATATAGGATCATCATGTGTAGTAGCATGAGAAGTTTCAAAACATCCGCCTTGGTCAATAGCAACATCTACTATAACAGCACCTTTTTTCATGATTTTTAAATGTTCTTTTCTTAAAAGTTTAGGAGCTTTTGCACCAGGTATAAGTATACTTCCTATAACAACATCAGCACTTCTAAATAATTCTTCTAATTTAGCAGGAGCACTAAAATAAGTATTAATTTTCATATTAAAGATATGGTCTATATATTCTAATCTTTTGAGATTAACATCTGTTATAGATACATTAGCACCCATACCAACTGCCAATTGAGCAGCATTAAGTCCTACAACACCAGCACCTAATATTACTACATTTGCTTTTTGAACTCCAGGAACACCTCCTAATAATATTCCCTGACCTCCAAATTTTTTCTCCATATATTTAGCTGCTTCCTGAATAGATAATCTTCCAGCTATACAACTCATAGGAGCAAGACAAGGTAATTGATTCATTTCGTCTTTCATAGTTTCATATGCTATTGCTCTTATTTTCTTCTTTAACAGCATATCTGTAAGAGGCTTATCGGCGGCTAAATGTAGGTAAGTATATAATATTTGATTCTCTTTGAAGTATTCATATTCTTCTTCTATTGGTTCTTTTACTTTAATTATCATATCAGAATCAAATACTTTCTTCTTATCAGTTAGTTCAGCACCTGCTTTTTTATATTCTTCATCGCTGAAACCTGAACCCTCTCCTGCACCTTTTTCAATAATTACCTTATGACCATTCATCACATAATCAGCAACATTTGATGGTGTTAAACCAACTCTGTACTCTTGGTTTTTTATTTCTTTAGGACATCCTATTATCATATGAAAACTCCTTGAAAGATTTTATAATAAAAATATATTATTTAATATAATAATATAGTTACTAAAAATTAATTTGTCAAGGATTATACTTATTTTATTTTTAGTGCAAATTGATTTACTATATTATATTTTTTTTCACATTTATAATAAAATTTTGAACATTATTTAAATTGTAATACTTGAAAAAAATAATCTTCATATTATAATATATAATAAAATATATACATTTTAATATATTTATTTTTAATGAAAATCACTTAAAAAAATTAGGAGTATAAAAGTGAATATTAATAATAACGCTTCTCAATTGAAGAAAGAAATTTTAGTAAAAATAGCCTTAATGTATATTGAAGACAGATTGGTAGAAGATATTGACAAACTGCCTATAGAGATAATTCCCAGAAATAGTAAATCCATAAGATGCTGTATACATAATGATAGGGAAATAATAAAAAATAGAATTATGGCAAGACTTGGAATAAGTGTTGAAGGTAAGGAAGATAGCGGAATACCATTATCAGAATATGTTAAATTGGCATTGGAAAGAGAAAAACCAACTTGGCCTATGCTTACAGTATTGGATGAAGCTTGTAATGCTTGTGTTAGAGCTAATTTTATGGTAACTAATGCTTGTCAGGCTTGTTTGGCTAGACCTTGTATGACAAATTGTCCTAAAGATGCTATAACTATATTAGATGAAAAGAGAGCTCATATAGATAGTAATAAATGTATTAACTGCGGATTATGTTTAAAAAATTGCCCTTATCATGCTATCATTTATATACCTGTTCCTTGCGAGGAGTCTTGCCCTGTGGGAGCTATTAATAAGAATGAACATGGTAAAGAGGTAATAGATTATCATAAATGTATATTCTGCGGTAATTGTATGAGAGAATGTCCTTTTAGTGCTATGATGGATAAGGGTCAGCTTTTAGATGTACTTAAACATTTGAAAGCAGATAAAAAAGTTAATGTTATGTATGCTCCTGCTATAGCTTCTCAATTCAATGCTAAACCTGGTCAATTAAAAAGTGCTTTATTGAATATAGGATTTAATAAAGTTTGGGAGGTTGCTTTAGGTGCTGATGTTACTTCTGATAAGGAAGCTGCTGAATTTGAAGAGAGAATGGAGAGGGGAGATAAGCTTATGACTACTTCATGCTGTCCTGCTTATGTGAAGGCTGTTAGAAAGCATGTACCTGAATTAATCCCTTGTGTATCTGAAACTAGAACTCCTATGCATTATACTGCTGAGATGATGCATGCTGATGATCCAGAAGCTATTACAGTATTTATAGGACCTTGCCTAGCTAAAAGGAGAGAAGGTTTAGATGATGATTTAGTAGATTATGGTTTGTCTATGGAAGAGCTTGATGCTTTATTTATAGCTACAGGTACTGATGTATCAAAAGAGCCTGATTTAAATATAGAAGATGTTCCTACTGCTTCTGGAAGAAAATATGCTGTGAGCGGAGGAGTTTCTGAAGCTGTTAAGGTGAGATTAAAGCATCCTGAAAAATTAAAAGCAGCTGTTATAAATGGTCTTAATAAAGATGGTATGAAGCAGCTTAGAGGATATGGAAAAGTTCAGTCTGGTGAAACTCCTGTTACTGATGATACTCCTAATCTTGTTGAGGTTATGGCTTGTAACGGCGGATGTGTAGGTGGTCCTTGCGTAGTAAAAAATCCTAAGGCTGCTGCTGTTCAATTGCAAAGATATGCTGCTACTGGTACAGAAGTAAAAAAAGATTGATATATAAAAGATTAATAATATAAAAGAAAATTGCAGACAGGGGTTAATTTTGTAATTCCTGTCTTTTTTATTTTCGTCTTCTTAATTTTCTTATATCTATTTCATTGGTTTTTATTAAATTATCATCAAATTGTAATATTACACGTAATTTATTTGCATATTTCCAATAATCTTTATCAAATTTTAGATTAAAACCTATTCTTTGTCCTAATGGAAATCTTATATTATAAAATGAATTATTTCCTGAGAATATTAATTTTCTATTTCTATATAATGAATAATTAGCTTTAAGTTTTAATATATTTTCTGAATTTGTGTAATTGGAATTTTCAAGTTCTATAGTTGTTATTATAGATTCTTCCAAAAAATCAACATTGTTAATTTTTACTATTACATCAGTTTTTGTTTTAAAAATATCGAAGTATGGAATATTATTAAAAAAACCTTTTTTATAAAGTAATAGTCCTATAACTACTATAGTAAGAAATGCTCCGTATGAAAACATAAACCATCTTCTTGCGAATATAGTTACTTCCCTTTTTGGGGCTGAATGTCTTATATTTCTTTTAGCATAATATTCCAATTCTTTTTCTTTAGGGTCATAAACTTCTCTAGGCAATTTAATCTACATCCTTTTTAGTATTTTATATGAAATATCCGCTAAATCTTTAGGCTGAATATAATCATTACCAAATTTTTTTGATAATATATTAAAAGATTTAGACTGTATAATTAAAGCCAATTTAGCAGTATCCAATATATTTAATTTTCTTGCAAGTAAAGCTCCTATAAATCCAGCCAAAACATCTCCCATACCAGCTTTTCCCATAGATTCTTTAGGGCTATAATTTATATATATATCATTATCGCACATTAAAAAACTTATAGCATCTTTTAATATTATTGAGGCATTTGTTTTTTGTCTGTATTTAAATAAAGCTTCATAAGGATTTTCTAATGCTTCTATATGACTTATACCTGTAAGCTTTTCAAACTCATATATATGAGGTGTTAATATAAAATTATAATTAAGTTCATTAAATGTACTTTCAAACATCAAATATAAAGCATCTGCATCTATAACAGTAGGTATATTTATTTGTTTTAGTATACTGTTTATAAAAATTTCAGTGGACATATTTCGTCCAAGTCCAGAACCTATTATACAAGCATTACTTCTATTAATATCATTCACTATTTCAATATCATTTTCTGTAAAATATTGCTGATTTTCTTCTCCTACGCCTATAATTACTATTTCAGGCATATTTGGCATTATAGCATTTCTTATATTTTTTACTATTCCATTTGGAACATAAAGCCTTATATAACCAACTCCAAGTCTATAAGCGGCACTCACAGCCAAAATAGCAGCCCCTATATAATCATTACTTCCTGCAATTATAGCAAGCATACCTTGTTCTCTTTTGCTGAAAAATGAATTTCTATCTATATTTATTTTTTCATTATAGTTTATTAATTTTGCTTTATATCCCCAATTATCAAGTATATCATTTGGGAATATCGATTTTATTATGAATAGTTCTCCTATATACTCTCTAGTTTTGTATAAAAAGAATATATCCTTTGCAAAGCATATAGTATAAGTTTCATGTGCTTTAAAACAGGTATTTATATTATCATAATCACCTATTTTTGATGCAAGTCCTGAAGGCATATCTATAGCTATTCTAATAACATCTAATTTATTTAGATTATCTACTAGTAGTTTTTGTATGCCTTCTAAAGGTCTGTTACCTCCTGTTCCAAATAGAGAATCTAATACTATAGATCCGCTTTCTATATTTTCGGATGCTGATATAACATCATCTTCATTTCCTAAATAGTTAACATCAATATGCATGGATTTTAATATATTAAAATTAGCATAGGTGTCTTTATTAACTCTATCAAGATTTCCTGTAATATATATTTTAACATCATAACCATTTTTTACTAAATATCTAGCTATGGCAAGCCCATCTCCTCCATTACCTCCAACAGATGAGAATATATATATGGTTTTTGTGTATAATAATTCTCTATGTCTTTTTAGTAATAGATAAAAAATTTCACTTGCTACATGCTCCATAAGAAGTATAGAAGGAATTTTCTCTATAGTTTTTTTGTCTATATTGATTAAATCTTCTGTAGTTACAATTTTCATTTTATATTCCTAATTTATCTTTTATTAATTCTAAAAATGATAAAAACATATTTTCATTTAATTTGCCATATTTTATAAGTTCATCATATGTAGTTTTTATAGTATTATTATCTTTCAATATATTAAGATAAGTTTCTTTAGGTATCATATTAGCATTATTTTTTAATACATTCAAATCATAATATGCAGACAGTTTTAAACTCCATATAGCATGATTTATTTTATTATCATTCATAAGTATTGGATAAATATATATATAAGATTTGGATATTGTATTATTCAGATATTTTATTTCCCTAATAGAATGAAAATCTGGAATATTCCTATATAATATATTACTTCCTTTTCTTATGATATTGCTTATCTTATAATTTTCACTATTATAAGCATATATTAAAGGCCAATATGTAGCATCTCCATATAAAACTTTTGCTATATCCCAATAATACATATCTTTTGAAGTTATATACGATAAGTTTACAGAATTTATTTCATTAAAATATCCATTCACTATATCATATAATTTTTGATTTTTTAGATTATTACTTGCAATATTTTTACTACTGCCATTATATATTGATAATATAATTCCTATTATCAGCACAGCTATTATTATACAAGCAACTTTAATGATACCTGAAAATAATTCATTTTTACTTTTTTCTTTTTTTTCTATATCATTTTTTCCTAGTTTTTTAATATTTAGTGTTTTATTATTAATATTCAATAAATCTTCATATGAAGATTTTGCATCATCTTCTAATTTTTTTTGATATTTCAAATTATTATCTAAATAGTCATTAATAAAATTATTAATGTTTGATAATTGTTCTTTTACTTCTGATTTATTATCATCAGAAACTTCTTTAATTTCTTCTCTATTATTTTCTAAATTATCAGCTTCCAAATACTCTTTATCAAAATGATTAATGTCTAGTAATTCTTCTTCAGAGTATTCTTTCATTTCTGGCATATCTTCTTTTTTGGTTTCATCTTGTGAATTAGTGTCATCTTCTTCTATGTTATCAATTTCAGATTTATTTTCATCACTTTCTTTTTCATTAATATTTTGTATCATTATAGATTTATAATTTTTGTTTTTCCATATATTTCCTATAACATTATCATCTATTGATTTATTTTCAATTATTTCTTCTATAGAATCATCATCATTAGAATCATCATCATCATTTTTTATTTTATTATCAATCTCATCTAATATATCTTCAACTATTTCATTTTTATTTAATTCTTTTATTTTACTTTTTAAAAAATCATCAGCTTCAAATTTTATAATTTCATCGTATGAAAATGTACCAAAATTTTCTATATATACATTTTCATTTTTGGATATATCTTTTATATTTTTGAATATACTTTTATATATATTTTTTTCCAAGAAAATATTTTTTATATTATTATTTTTAGGATTTATTGATTCTAATGATTCATCAAAACTTCCGTTTTCATCTGTAAATATAATATCATTATCACTATTTATACTTATTATTCCCAATCTGTCCATATAGAATCTGTTTTTAATTAATATTATTTCTGCTATTTTCTTAAACATATTTTTAATGATATTATTAATTTCATTATTTTCTATATTAAATTCTTTTGATATATTTTCTATCAATTTATTATTTGTACTGAACATAGCAGACCCTAAAAAATTATAATATAATTGCGAATTATATATCAATTTGGAATAAAAAAAAGCCTAATTTTCAATAAAATTAGGCAAAAATTCAAATATTATATTTATTATAGATATTCTTGTAACCACTCTTTTAATTGAGCCTCATTTTTCATGCCTTCAGCTCTTTTTACAACTTCGCCATTTTTAAATACCATTAAAGTAGGTATAGACTGAACTCCATATTTTGCAGCTACTTCCTCAGCCTCATCAACATTAACAGCACCAAAATTCATTTTATCAGAAAGTTGATCTGCAACTTTATGTAGTATAGGAGTCTGCATTTTACAAGGTCCACACCATTCAGCAAAAAAGTCAACTAATGTAGCTTTATCGCCTGATACAGCTGATTCAAAATTATCTGTTTTTAATGTTTGTACTGACATATTATATCTCCTTTCTTATCTTATATAGTTTCTCTTATTAGTATACTCTAACTTTTCTAAAAGTCAATCATTTTTTATTTTTTAACATACATACTACCAGTATTTTTTTAATAGTGATTGATAATTTAATATTTAAATTAAAAGCTCTATTTTTACTAATAGAGCTTTAATTATTTTCATTATTATTTTAATTATATTTTTTTGAATACGATAGAAGCATTATGTCCACCGAAGCCCAAAGAATTACTTATAGCATATTCTATTTTGTAATCCTGAGCTGTATTAGCCACAATATCTAAATCGCATTCAGGATCTTGTTCTTCCACATTAATAGTAGGATGTACTTTTCCTTCTAGCATACTCATTACTGTAGCAATAGCTTCTATACCGCCTGCAGCACCTAAAGCATGTCCTGTCATAGATTTAGTTGAATTAATTTTTATTTTTTTAGCATGATCTTCGCCTAAAGCCTTTTTTATAGCTCTAATTTCTGCAATATCTCCAACAGGAGTAGAAGTACCATGAGTATTGATATAGTTAATTTTATCAGGTGAGATTTTTGCACTTTCTATAGCTAAAGATATAGCTCTAGCTCCCATAGCACCGTCTTCTAAAGGAGCAGTGATATGATTTGCATCAGCAGTAAAACCATAACCGCAAACTTCAGCAAGTATATTAGCATTTCTCTTTTTGGCATGCTCATATTCTTCAATTATTAATACTCCAGCACCTTCAGCAATAACAAAACCATCTCTTCCTTTATCAAAAGGTCTTGATGCCTTAGTAGGATCATCATTTCTAGTAGATAAAGCTCTAGCATTATTAAAACCAGCAATAGTGAGAGGATTTATAGTAGCTTCAGAACCGCCTACTACCATAATATCAGCTTCATTATCTTTAATATGTTTGTATCCCAATCCTATAGAATGATTAGAAGAAGCACAAGCTGTAACAACACTATAGTTAGGTCCATTCATACCATATTCCATAGCAATTATACCAGAAGTCATATTTATAATTTGCATAGGTACAAAGAAAGGGGATACTCTGCTAGGACCATCAGCAAGTAATACATTATGATTTGATAAAAGAGTAGTTATACCGCCAATACCGCTACCAAGAACGCATCCAGCTCTTAAGGAATCAAAGCCTGTTTTAGGTTCTATACCAGCCTGCTTAAATGCATGATGAGCAGCATATATTCCAAAATTAATGAAAGGATCTACTCTTCTTAACATTTTTTTATCAGAATAATAATCGCCTTCAACTGGTAAAGCTTCAGCACCGATTTTGGTAATAAGTTGCTCTTTTTCAGGATCAAAATATTTGCTTAATGTTTTTACTCCTGAAACACCATTAAGTAAATTATCCCAGAATGTTTTTATATCGTTTCCTAAAGAACTTACTATTCCAAGTCCTGTAATCACAACTCTACGTTCACTCATATATAAAACTCCTATTTTTTAACTATATAAAAAATTTCCCGTAAAAAGCAATAATCTTAATTTACGGGAAAATATAATATAATTATTTTTTATGCTCTTCAATATATTTAGCAGCATCAGCTACATTTTTAATTTTTTCTTGATCTTCTTGAGGAATTTTGATATCATAACGTTTTTCTAATTCCATGATTAATTCTACTAAATCAAGTGAATCAGCATTCAAATCATCTACGAAAGAAGCTGTGTCAGTGATTTTACTTTTGTCTGAGATGTTTAATTGATTAGCAACAACATCTTTAATTTCATCGATTAATGCCATTTTTAATCTCCTTAAAATTTTGTAATTTTTATTAATAAAGTGCTTTTATAAGCAGCCTTATATGCTTTATAATTTTTTATGTTTTTGTGTTTTACATTGACATTCCGCCATCAACAGCTATTACTTCACCTGTAATATAATTACTAATATCAGAAGATAAGAATAATACTAAATTAGCCACATCTTCTGGAGTTCCTAATTTTTTTAATGGAGTAATACTCATTATCCCTTTTACTGTTTCTTCAGCTAAAACTCCTGTCATATCTGTTTGTATAAAACCCGGTGCTATAGCATTAACACATATATTTCTAGGTGCAAATTCTTTAGCCATAGACTTAGTCATTCCTATAATACCTGCCTTAGCTGCTGAATAATTAACCTGTCCAGCATTTCCCATTTTTCCTATAACGCTGGATATATTAATTATTTTTCCTTTTCTTGCTCTAAGCATAGCTTTGGCAGCTTCTCTTGACATATAGAAAGAACCTGAAAGATTTGTAGATACAACATCATTCCAAGCATTATCATCCATTTGTAAAACAAGCATGTCTTTAGTGATTCCAGCATTGTTTACAAGTATATCTATAGCTGCGAATTTTTCTATAGTTTTAGCAACTACTTCTTTACATGATTCACTCGATTTTGCATCATGTTCCAAAGCTATAGTTTCAACATTATAAACCGATTTTATTTCTTCAGCAACTTTAGAAGCTTTTTCCAAATTAGTAGCAGTTATTACAATATTAGCTCCTTCTTTAGCTAAAGCTTCTGCTATTTTTTTACCTATTCCTCTGCTTGAACCTGTTATTAAAGCAGTTTTATTATTAAGATTTAAGTCCATATTTATCCTTTTTTTAACATATAAAAGATATATAATATAACAAAAAAAAAAATTCTTAGTTAAATATAAATCATATTAAAACAAAATATACTAAAATTGTCAAGTGAAAAATATAATTTTAAAATTTTCGACTTTTTTGGTTTAAAAGTCGAAGTATATAATTTTGTATTATAAATAAATATCTGAATATATAAATTTATCATCTAATAATACAAAAAACTCTGGAAATATTATATTCTCAAAGTGATATATTATTTATTTTTATTACTTTTTAGTTTTTTTAATGCTTTCTTTTTTAACTGCTTTCCTTTCCTTTCCTTCAGATTTAGAAGTTTTATCACCTTTTATCATATTCATAGCAATTGAAATTAACTCTTTAGCTTCTTTTTTATTTTTGGCTTCAGCAATAATTCTTACTATAGGTTCAGTATTTGATGAGCGTACATGCAGCCAGCCTTCTTCCAAATCTATTTTTATACCGTCTATAGCGGTTATTTTAGCTTTAGGATATTGTTCTTTAACTTTTTTTAAGAACTTATCTTCGTCTATTTTTGATATTTCTAATTTTTCTTTTACTATTTCATATTTTGGTATTTCATTAACAAGTTCAGTTATAGTTTTACCTGTTTTAGCCATTAATTCCAATATTAAAGCAATACCTAAAAGTGAATCTCTTCCAGGAGTTACAGCAGGAACTATTATTCCTCCGTTTCCTTCTCCTCCAAAATATAATTTATTTTTCACAACATGAGAAGAAACATTTATTTCTCCTATCTTTGTACGATCAACAGAATATCCTTTCTCTTTAGCTAAATCATCTATCATTCTTGAAGTAGATAAATTTACAGCAGCATTTCCTTTACCAAAAAGCCATAAATATTTAGCACATAAAGCCAAAGTATATTCTTCGCTTACTATGGTACCATCATCTAAAACTATAGCCAATCTGTCAGCATCAGGATCTTGAGTAAATCCTATATTAACTTTATTTTTCTTCACTAAATCGGATAAACTTTTCATACTAGTAGCAGAAGGTTCTGCAATATGTGCAAATTTTCCTGTATGCTCTTTATTGATAGAAACTTCTTTCACTCCTAATGCTTTAAGAAGCGGAGGTGTAGCAAATAAACCTGTGCCATTAACATAGTCGCATGCCACTTTGAAATTAGCTTTTTTTATTTTTTCTGCATCTATCCATCTTAAAATTCTTTTAATATGTTCTTCTATAGCATTATCTATTTTCTCATAAGTACCAGTTTCTAATGCCTTAATGAATCTTGATGACTTTTTATCATAAAGTTTCATAAGTTCATTAACAGATTTTTCATCTAAGAAATGTCCGCCTTTACCTATAAGTTTTAAAGCATTCCATTCTATAGGATTATGACTTGCAGATATCATTATACCGCCATGTATTTTTAACTTTTCTACCATATACAATGCAGTAGGGGTAGGAGTTATACCTATATCTATTACATTTATTCCTGAAGCAGTCAATGTCGATACAACCGCATTCAATATAGATTCTCCTGTTATTCTTGTATCTCTTGCCACCAATATTTTAGCCTTTTTTGGAAAAAGACATGCAAATGCTGCAGTATAATCAACTACCGCTCTTATATCCAAACCGTCTCCTATTATTCCTCTGATTCCTGATATACTTGTTTTTAATGTAGGCATTGAAAAAACTCCTAAAATATATATTTATTATTAAAAAATTATAAATGCTTAAAAAGTAAAATGTTATTGTTAATATTTTAAAAATACTAAAAGATTTTTATGTATGATTCATATTTATTATTCTATTGATAACATTTTTATATTCCACTATAAAGCTTTTTATATCTCTTATATTAATATAATCGTCATTTGATGTAGATACTGTTTTTATTTTATTTAATTCTCTTTTTATAAGATTTTCATCATTAATATTAACTATTGTTTTTATATCATTTACAGTATAAGAAAGTTTTATATGATTAATATCATTTTTTGATATTTCAGTTTTTAAAATATAATATAATGTTATTAATAATTTTGCTGACATGTCATCGGTATTAAGAACCATTATTTTTAATATTGTATTTCTAATTTTTATACATAGCATTTTTATATAATAAAGTTTTATAGAACTATCATTTTCCATAAAATCTAATAACTCTTCTTTTTTTAATACTTTTATAATGGAGTCTTCAAGTATTATAGCGCATGTTGATAAAGCTTGATAATCAAAAACAGGTTTATATCCGTCTATAATTGTATTTGGAGAGTAAATGCTTCTGGTTATCTGTTTAAGATTAACAATATTATATATTCCTATTTTTCCTGATTTAATTATATATAATCTATCGCTTCCTTCCAATTCTGTATATAAACAGTATCCTTTTTTATAATGAAATGTATTATCTTTCTTTTCTAATGGTTCTGGTATAGGCTCTATATTTGATAATTTATTTTTTACATCATCAATATTTTTATTATCATTTGGAAAGAGCTTTATATACTC
>NZ_JARHYI010000036.1 GCF_029258575.1 Brachyspira sp.
TTATTATATATTTACCTTTAAGAGTATTTTTATTATAAACTTTTAAAGTTGTAATTTTATTTGCATTTTTTCTCATCTCAAGTGTATTTCCTGTAAGTATAAATTAATCAGATTTTAATTCAATGAATATATTACCTTTAATATTTACTCTTGAATTGATGGTATAAATATCATTTTGATTTTCTATCTTTTTTATATCTTTCGCGAATATTTTAAAGTGTTTTCATCAGCTATTTCAGCTAGTTTATCATAATGAATTGATAAACTTCCATACTTTCAATTTTTTTAATTATCTATAAATTTAAAACTTTTTTCACATTTTATTGTCTAACATGATATAATAAATTTGGAAAATAATTTATGAAATTAATAATAGAAACAGTTGTAAAAAGACCAGTTACGGTACTTATGTTTATAGTATCAATATTAATACTGGGCTTTATTAGTTTGTCTAGGCTTTCAATAGACTTTATGCCTAGTATTCAAGTTCCATATATAAGTATTAATACAAAGTATAAAAATGCAGGTCCTGAAGAGATAGAAAAATCTGTTACAAAGGTAATTGAAGGTGCTGTAGCAACTGTAAATAATATAAAAAATATCACATCTACATCTAGAGAAAATGCATCAAATGTTTTAATAGAATTTGATTGGGGTACGGATTTAACTGATGCTACTGAATATATAAGAGAGGCTTTGGATCAAATTTTACCTCTACTTCCAGATACTGCAGATAAGCCTATAATAAGAAAATTCAATGTAGATGATACTTCATTGATGGAAGTTGCAGTTTATGGTATAGATGATCAGGCGGCATTATATAATATAGCTGATAATCAAATAGCTACTCAAATAAAACAGGCTAAAGGTGTGGCACAGGCTGAAGTTTTGGGTGGATTAAAATCACAAATAAAGATAGATGTTAATCTTAATAGATTAAAAGCATATAATATCAATATTAATGAAATAGCCGTTGCACTTGCACGCGATAATAACAATTTGGTAGGAGGACAGGCAAATCAGGGTTTTTATAAATATACTATAAGAACAATGGGGGAGATAACTAGTATTGATGATATAAAGAACACTGCTGTATCTTTAAAAGGAAATGGACAAAACAAAGCTATAGTGAAGATACAAGATGTGGCAGAGGTTTATGAGGGATATGATGATGATGTTAATATAATAAGGGTTAATGGAGCGAATTCTATATCTATATCTGTAAGTAAAGAATCAGGAGCCAATACAGTTGAAGTTTCTAAGAATGTTATAAAAAAACTTGAAGAATATAATTTTCCAATCGGTGTAAAATATCAAATAATGTTTAATACAGCTGATAGTATAAATGAAGCTATAAGAGGAGTACTTGATGCCGCTTGGCAGGGAGGACTTTTTGCTATTATAGTACTTATGTTTTATATATGGAATATAAGAACTGTATCAATAATAGCAATATCAATACCTCTATCTATAATAATCACTTTTACGCTTATGTATTTTATGAAAATAACTTTAAATGTTATATCTCTTTCAGGACTTGTTTTAGGTATTGGTATGATGGTTGATAATTCTATAGTTGTACTTGAGAATATTTTTTACTATAGAAATAATGGTTTTGGAAGATATTCATCTGCAGTTAATGGCACTTCAACAGTTTCTCTTGCTATTTCAGCTTCTACTTTTACAACAATAGCAGTATTTTTGCCGTTTCTATATATTGAAGGTATGACTAGTCAAATTTTTAGAGATTTATGCATTACAGTTACAATATCTATGATAGCTTCTTTACTTGTTGCTATTTTAATAGTTCCTATGTTTGGAGCTAGACTTGTGGGAAATGAGAGATTAAATTTTTTAAGTAAATTAGAAATTTTGGTAAATAAATATATACATGATAATGTCAGTCATTTATATAATAAACTTTTATCTTTTTCAATAAGAAGAAAGAAAACGGTATTAATACCTTCAATGATTTTAATATTTTCTGTTATAATATTTGGTTTTAATATTGTAGGTAAAGAAGGTTTTCCTAGAACAGATGAGGGGCAGTTTATGGTTCATGTTACAATGCCAATAGGTACTAAATATGAGCAGACTCAGTCATTTATTAGTTTAATGGAAAATGATATAAAGGACATTATTAAAAATGATATTAATAAAATGCAATCAAGGATAAGAAAGGGAAATGAAGCTAATAATGCTAATATTAGAGTTCAGTTAAAAGCAAAAAAATCAGGAAGAGTTGGTGATATAAATTATTATATTGAGAAAGTCAGAGAAAAATTACAGCTTTATCCTGCTAGAATTAATGTAATATTATTAGGTTCAAGATCCAAAGTTAATGGAGGAGAGGCTATAATAATAGAGATGCTTGGTGATAATATTGAACAGGCTAAAGAATTGGGTAATAGAATAGTTAGTTCCATATCAAATATAGAAGGTGTTAAAGGTGCTATGGTTAATATTGATGAATCCAACAGAGAATTGCAGGTTTATGTCAATAGAGATATTGCTGCAAAAATGGGACTTAAAGTTAATGATGTGGCTAGAATTATAAATACTAGTTTTGCAGGAAGAACTGCAACTACTATAACTCCTGATAATTCTGATTTTACAGATATAGATGTGAATGTTCAGCTTGAAAATGTTGATAAAGTAACTATTGAAGATATTGAGAAAATAAGTATACCTATTAAAGGCGTGTTAATACCATTATCTTCTATAGCCAATATAGTAAAAAGCTATGGTCCTAATCAAATAGAAAGAAAAGACAGAAAAAGATTTACTGTTGTAATAGCAAGTACTTACGGTAGACCTCTGAATGAAATAGTTGCTGAAATAAAAAATAATATAGAAAAAGATGTATTTATACCGAATGGCATATCAATAAATTATAGCGGAGATTTCGAGGAGATGAATGAGGCTTTTATGCAGCTTATTCAAACTTTGATATTAGCTTTGGTATTAGTTTATGCTATAATGGCTAGTCAGTTTGAATCTTTAATAGCACCATTTGTTATAGCATTTGCTATACCTTTTGGCTTTGCTGGTTCTTTGATTGCATTATTAATAACAAAGACAACATTAAGTGCTTATAGTGCAATAGGCTGTATAGTATTAATTGGTATAGTTGTTAATAATGGAATAGTACTTATTGATTATATGAATCAGCTTATGCATGAAAAACATATTAATGGAGATGAATCCGCATTGATTGCTGGTCAAAGAAGATTAAGACCTGTACTTATGACAACATTAACAACTATATTGGGAATACTTCCTATGTCTTTGGGAATTGGAAGTGGAAATGAGATGTATAAGCCTTTATCTATAGCATTGCTTGGAGGGCTTATAGTTTCTACTATGTTTACATTGATTATAGTACCTACTATTTATGCGGCAATAAGAAATAAAATACCTCTTAAAGATTATGAGAAGAAAGATATAGAAAGTACTAATGAGTTTGCTTTAAATAATTTAGATAGCAATAATGGTTATTAAATATTTATTGTTTAATAACTATATAACTTTATATTTTTTTACAGGAATTTCTAATAACTATATTAGGCTGAAGTATTATATTTATATTATTTGTTATTCTTTCGCTTATAATATTAAGTATAGAAAGTACAGCATTTTTACCCATTTCATAAGCCTGAGATGATACAGTTGTTAATCCTATTATTGATGAAAATGGTATATTATCATATCCTATTAATGATATATCATCAGGTATTGATATTCCGAATTCTTCTGTTGCTTTCTTTATACCGAAACACATTATATCGCAGGCAGAAAATATAGCAGTATAATCAAGTTTTGATTTTATTATTTCTTTCATTTGATTATAGCTTTCATCAAAGTTGAAATTTGCTATTTTATAATATTTATCATAATCAAAATTTATATTATTATCATTCAAAGCCTTTATGAATCCGATGAATCTTTCTTTTTCAGTGCTTATATCTTTTGGACCTGCCATATATATAATATTTTTATGTCCCAAATCTATTAAATATTTAGTGGCATTATAAGCACCGATTTCATTATCAGAGCCTACATAATTAATATTTTCAAGTTCTGCTTTTCTATCCAAAAATATAACAGGTAAATTTGAATTATTAACTATAGCATCAAAATATTTTGTACTTCCTACAGTGGGTATTATAATATACCCTGATACTCCTATATTTGTTATATCTTTAAAATTTGATATATCTTTATTTTCTTTGAATTGTGATAATATTATATGATATCCGTAAAGATTAGCAGTGTTTTCTATACCTTCAATTATATTAGCAAAGAAAGGATTGGTTATATCAGGTATTATGACAGATATTATTTTTTTTATTTTATTAGTCTTTTTTATGTTATATCCGTCAGAGTGAATAATTTTATTTATTTTATTTTTAATTTTTTCATCTACACTGCTGTTTCCGTTTAATACTCTTGAAACAGTTGCAACAGAAACATTCGCTTTTTTTGCTATATAATTTAATGTAATTTTTTTATCGTTCATAATAATAATTTAATATATCTCAATATTTCTATTTAAATATAATATATGGAATATAATTTGTCAATGTTTTTTATTTTATTGTATTAAATTTATTTCATGAAATTTTATAGAAAAATTTCTGAAAATTTTCTGAAAAAATTGACAACTATGATTTTTTTCATATACTAATATTTTATATAATACAATTTTAGAGGCATTTATGAAAAAAAATGGAATAGTTAATAGTGATATATCTAGTGTTTTATCTTATATGAGACATACTGATTTAATATGTATATCTGATTTAGGGCTTCCTTGTCCTGATAATGTAAATACAATAGATATATCATTAAAATTTGGAGTACCTTCTTTTGTTGATGTATTAAAAGAAGTTATTAATGATATGAAGGTTGAGAGTATAATATTAGCTGAGGAGATAAAATCAAATAATGCTGATGTTCATAATGAGATACTTAGTATTTTTGGAAAAGATGTATCTGTTCAATATATTAGTCATAGTGATTTTAAGAAGAAGACTTCAAACTGTAAAGCTATTATAAGAACAGGAGAAAATACTCCATATTCTAATATAATAATTAAGTCAGCATGTATATTTTAATTATTAATTGGGGAATTATATATGAAAATAGAAATGAAAAATATTATGAAATCCTTCGGTAATGTAAAGGTATTAAATAATGCTAGTTTTTCATTAGATGATGGAGAGATTCATGCTTTGATGGGTGAAAATGGAGCAGGCAAATCAACTTTAATGAAGATTTTGACAGGAGTATATAGTAAAGATTCTGGGGAAATATTTATAGATGGAAAAAGTATTTCTTTTAACCATCCAAAAGAGGCTGAAGAATATGGTATTGTTTTTATATACCAGGAGTTAAATAGTCTTCTTGATATGACAGTAGAGGAAAATATATTTATAGGTAAGGAAATACATACAAAATTTGGTATTTTAGATAAAAAAGCTATGCAGCAAAAAGTAAAAGAAACTTTATCATCTTTAGGAATAAATTTAGATGTTAATGATAAACTTTCAGATTTGTCTGTAGGTCAAAGACAGATGGTAGAGATAGCAAGAGCATTAATATCTGAAATAAAGGTTATAATAATGGATGAACCTACAGCTGCATTGACTAATAATGAAACGGAGCATTTATTTAAGATTATTAATTCTTTAAGAAAAAAAGGGGTATCTATAATATATATATCTCATAGAATGGAAGAGATATTTGAATTATGCGATAGAATAACAGTAATGCGTGATGGTGAATATATAGGCGTAAAAAATATAAAAGATACAAATATGAATGAAATTATCAATATGATGATAGGCAGGGATATAGGAGATAGATTTTCAAAAACAGATAATGAAAAAAAAGGTATTGCTTTAAATGTTAAAAATATTTCTTCTGGAAGTTATTTTAAAGATGTATCTTTTGATGTTAATTATGGAGAAATATTGGGTGTATATGGTCTTATGGGCTCAGGCAGAACAGAAATAATGAAAACAATATTTGGTGTTTATCATTTAGATAATGGTGAAATTGAATTGGATGGAAATAAAGTTAATATCAAAAATCCAAAAGAGGCAATAAAAAATGGTATAGGTTTTATTACTGAAGATAGAAAAGTAGAGGGACTTATGCTTAATGAAACAATAAAAAATAATATATCTTTAAATAATTTCCATAGAATAACAAAAAGTAACTTTATAATAAGTGATGAGAAAGAGACTTTTGTAAGTTCATTTGCTGTAAGGGATTTTAATATAAAATGCAGCGGAGTTAATCATATATGTAATAATTTAAGCGGTGGAAATCAGCAGAAAGTAATATTTGCTAAATGGATATTAAGTAATCCTAAGATTTTGATATTAGATGAACCTACTAGAGGAGTTGATATAGCATCAAAAAAAGAAATTTATAATATGATGAATGATTTAACTTCTAAAGGTCTAGCTATGATTATGGTTTCTTCAGAACTTCCTGAAATAATAGGAATGAGTGATAGAGTTATGGTTATACATGAAGGCAAACTCGCAGGATTTCTTGATAGAAATGAAGCTACAGAAAAAAATATTATGATACTTGCTACAGGGGGAAAATTATGAATAATAAAAAAAATAAATTACAGTATATACAAGATTATGGTTCATTAATAGCTTTAGTAATTTTAATAATAGTAACAAGTGTTATAAGTCCTGATTTTAGAACAATTAATAACTTTTTATCTTTATTAAGACAATCAGCTATTAATGGATTAATAGCTTTCGCAATGACATGTATCATACTTACAGGTGGAATAGATTTATCAGTAGGTTCTATATTAGCATTAACAAGTATAATATGTGCCCATACTATAAAATTAGGACTTCCTGCACCTATAGCTATGATAGTAGCATTAATATTTGGTATAGTATTGGGTACAGTAAGTGGTTTAATGGTTACTAAATCTAGACTTCAGCCTTTTATAGCTACATTAATAACTATGACAGGATATAGAGGACTTACTATGATAATAAGCGGAGGAAGACCTATATCAAGACTTGGAGATAATGTTATCTTAAATCAGATAGGTAAGGGCGGATTTATTGGAGTTCCTATACCTGTATGGATACTTTTGGTATTTTTTGTTATATTTTTATTTGTTTTAAATAAAACAGTATTAGGAAGACAAATTTATGCTACAGGAAGTAATTCTAAAGCAGCTGAACTTGCTGGAATAAATATAAATAAGATTAAATTAATAGTTTATGCTGTTTCTGGATTTATGTCTGCTTTATCTGGTTTAATATTAGTATCCAGATTAGGTTCAGCACAGCCTACTTTAGGAAGCGGTTATGAATTAGATGCCATTGCTGCTGTTGCTTTAGGCGGAACTAGTATGACAGGCGGAAGAGGCAAAATTACAGGTACTTTAATAGGTATACTTATAATAGCTGTATTAAATAATGGATTAAATATTATAGGTGTATCTTCATATTATCAAGATGTTGTTAAAGCTTTAGTTATATTTTTAGCTGTTGTTTCAGATAGAAATAGATAGAATTAGTAGAAAAATAAAAGAATAAAAATATAAATTTAATTTTAAGGAGCAAATCATGAAAAAAATTATTCTTATTATTTTATTATTATCAGTATTTATGTTTTCCTGTGGTTCTTCAGGAGGAAACAATAATTCTTCTACTGAAAGAAGTTTAAGTGTAGGATTATCTGTATCTACTTTAAACAATCCTTTTTTTGTAACTCTTTCTGATGGAGCAAAAGCTAAGGCTAAAGAACTTAATATAAATTTAAGTGTAGTAAATGCTTCAGATGATACTGCTAAGCAGGCAAGCGATATAGAAGATTTAATATCTAAAAAAGTTCAAGTTATAATAGTTAATCCTGTAGATTCTGATGCTGTTGCTCCTGCTGTTGAAAGTGCAATAGCTGCTAATATACCTGTAATAGCTTTAGATAGAATAATCAATGGAGTTGAGGTAACTTCTCAAATATCATCTGATAATGTTTCAGGTGCTAAAATGGCAGGTGAATATTTAATAGAGTTAATAGGAGAGAAAGCTGAAGTTGCTGAACTTATAGGCATACCTGGTGCTTCTGCAACTATAGATAGAGGTAAAGGCTTTCATGAGGCTGCTGATAATAAATTAAATATAATAGCAAGTCAAACAGCTAATTTCAATAGAGCTGAGGGTTTAACAGTTATGGAAAACATATTGCAGGCTAATCCAAATATTAAGGGAGTGTTTGCTCATAATGATGAAATGGCTTTAGGGGCTTTAGAGGCTATTCAGGCTGTTGGAAAAAATATAGCTATAATTGGTTTTGATGCAACTGATGATGCCGTTGTGTCTGTAAAAGATGGCACTATGAAAGCCACTGTTGCACAAAAACCAGATTTAATGGGTGCTATAGCAGTTGAAACAGCTTTAAAAATAATTAATGGTGAAACAGTTGAAAAATCAATACCTGTAGAAGTTTCTTTAATAAAGCAATAAAAGAATTAAATATTATAAAAGCGGTAATTTGTAATATTACTGCTTTTATAAATTTATTTTTGGAGTTTAATTTATGAATAAAAAGATTTTAGTTATAGGAAGTATAAATAAAGATTTAGTAGTTACAACTCCCCGTTTTCCTAAAGAAGGAGAAACTATATTAGGTAATAATTTCTATACAAGCAATGGAGGAAAAGGAGCTAATCAGGCTTCTTCTATAGGAAAATTGGGTGGCAATGTAGGTATGCTTGGTGCTGTAGGCGATGATAATTTTGGAAAAGATCTTATTAATGCTTTGAATTCTAATAATGTTAACACTGATAATCTAATAATAAAAAAAGATGTTTCTACAGGTATAGCAGTTATTACAGTTACAGAAAGCGGAGCTAATCATATTGTTGTAGCACAGGGAGCTAATGCTTTAATTTCAAAAGAAAATATTAAAGAAGAACTAATATCTTCATACGATATAATAGTTATGCAGCTTGAAATACCTTTGGATATAGCTATGTATGCTGCGTCTTTAGCTAAAAGACTAGGAAAGACAGTAGTATTAAATCCTTCGCCTGCAATTAAATTGGATAAAGAGTTTTTAAGCTGTGTTGATATATTAATACCTAATGAAACAGAAATAGATATTATAGGCGGAATAGATTATGTATTTGAATGCGGAGTTAAAAATATAATATTGACTTTAGGGGCAAAAGGATGCGATCTTATCACAAATAAAGACAGAAAGCATTTCGATGCCTATAAAGTTCATGTTGCGGACACTACAGCGGCAGGAGATAGTTTTCTTGGAGGAGTTGTAAGAATGATAGCAGATGATAAATCTATTGAAGAAGCTATTATTTTTGCTACAAAAGTTTCTAATATAACTGTTACTAGAAAAGGAGCTATAGATTCTATACCTACTTATGATGAAGTTTTAGCCAATAAATGGTAATTAAATATTATATTTGTTTTATTTAAATATATTCTGTAAATAAAATTTAATTCAGTTTTTAATAAATATTGACATATTTACTTTTTTTAATATACTAAAAACTATATATAGTAAATATAAAAAGAGATTTTATTTATGAAAAAATATTTATTTATAATATCTTTTATGCTCTTAGTTTTATTTTCAGAAAAGGAATGTAAAGGTCCTGATGGTGACAGCAAGCCTACACCTTTCAGAAAAGAAACAGATATGATATGCGACATAAAATATGATTTAGATATAGAGGGCATTTTTTACAGCATAATAGTATTTTCATCAATAACATTACCTTCTTTATACATTATAAATAAAAAAATTAATTAAAAAACTATTGTTTTATGGAGATAGACGATGATAAATATAGAAGATTTAGTAGATGTAGAAGATGCCAATATAAGTGAAGATGATTGGAAATTATATAAAGTATTCAAACCTGTAAAAATTTTCGGAAAAGAAGTTGAAAGTTTATTTGATATAGGTATTCATAAATGCTGGAAATTGGAGGATATTATTGCCAAATTAAAAGAACATGTTTCTATTGTATCAGATTCCAAAGAGCAGTTAAAGAATGCTTATGGTGATTTTATGTTTATAGATGTTGATGATAATTGGTATGATAATATAGAGATATATAAAATGCTGATAAAAATCAATGAAGACGGAACTATAGACACTAGGGTTGACTGCGGAGATGATGAAAATATATTTAATGTATATTTTAATAATAATGATATTATTAATATAATGGAATCTAAAATAAGATAATTTAACTCCATATTATTAAAAGCAGTTTATACAATATAGGAAGAATGACCACAGTTAAAGCTCCTGCTATACCTATGGCAAGTCCAGACATAGCACCTTCAGTTTCGCCTAATTCTATAGCTTTACTAGTTCCCACAGCATGCGAAGATGTTCCTATTGCAAGCCCTACTGCTAAAGGAGATTTTATCTTGCATATTTTGCATATATAAGGTGCTATAATCGCTCCAGCTACTCCTGATATTATAACAGATAAAACAGTAATTGATTTTATACCTCCCATATTTGCAGTTATATCCACAGCAATTGCAGTTGTAACAGATTTTGTCAGTAAAGAAGGATACAAAGCTTCAGATATTCCCATTAATTTTGCTGATATAAATATTCCTATTATACCTATAGAACTTCCTATTGCTATACTTATTAATATTACGGCTAAATTAACTTTAAGTATTGGAAGATTTCTATATATCGGAAGAGCCAAAACAACGGTTGCAGGACCTACCATAGCATTTATAAATTTTCCTCCACTTTCATTATAGACAGAATATGGTACTTGCATAAAATATAAAGAAAATCCTACTAATATTACACTAGTAACCAATGGTGTAAGAATAGGTAGTTTAGTTTTTATATATATTGTATATGATATTATATATGCTATTAATGTTATTACTATTGGTATGATAGGGTTTTGAATGAATAATTCTTTCATTTTTAATTTCCTTTTTTATGTTTCCAAATATGTTTTTTTATATTTAATTAAATATATTATTTTCTCATTTTTGAAAACAACTTTTCAAAAAACTGTGCTAATATTCCTGTAGTTATCATAATAATTATCCCCATAAATAGGCATATTATAACAAAAGGTATAATTTCATCTTTAACATATTTATATTCATCTATTATAGCCAAAGTACCTGGTATAAATAATAATGCCATATTAGATATAAGTATATTGCTTGCTTCATTTATATGACTTTCTTTTATGATGCCAAATAACAGAAGTATAAACATAAGCATCATTCCTAATACATTTCCTGGTATAGGTAATTTTAATACTTTACTGAATATATCTGATATTGAGTATATTAAAAATATTATAGAAAACTGTTTTATTAATTTCATTTTATTCCTATTTTAATATTGATTTTTTAAATTTTTAGTATAGATTATATATATTAAATTATTGTTTTTCAATAGTAAAAAGTTGCTAAAATATAATAAAGTTTATGAAAAGATTATAAGTTTTTTCTTGACATAAAAATTATTTAGGTATATAATAGCATACCTTGTAAATTATAGGTTATCTGAAATTTGTATAAGATACATTTAAGGAGCAAAAAATGGCAGGTGCTAAAGTAAAAACAGAACAAATACATCTTCAATGTACAGAATGCAAAAGAAAAAATTATATAACAACTAAAAATAAACAAAATGTTCCAGAGAAATTAGAATTAAAAAAATATTGCCCTCATGATAAGAAACATACAATTCATAAGGAATTGAAAGTGTCAAGATAAATAATTCTTAATTTAAGAATATTTATATATTTTTTTGGGTCAGTAGTTCAATTGGTAGAGCACCGGTCTCCAAAACCGGGTGTTGCAGGTTCGACTCCTGTCTGACCTGATTGTTTTATGTTATAATGATAATATGATTTTAAGGTAATTTTTATGGCGGATAAAAAGAAAAATAGTTTAATAAATTCTATTAAAGAGATAAAAAAGGAACTTTTTGAGAGAAGTGTTTGGCCGACTCGTCAGGATGTTATAAATCAAACAGTTATTGTTGTTATATTGCTTATTTTGGCATCAGCTTTTTTGGGAGCTACTGATTATGTGGTAACATTTTTAACAAGGGCTTTATTAGACGGTTCTATTTTGGGTAGCTTAATATCTTCTAAAATTACATTAGTTTTATTGCTTGCTATAGTACTGCTTTTTGTTGTATATTTTGCTATTCGTTATATGAGAAAAAATAGATATAATAGGTGATTAAAACATGTCTGAAGAAATATCTGATATAAAAGATTATAAATGGTATATAGTTCATACTCAGCACGGTTATGAAAATAAAGTTCGTGAGCGTATAGAAAAAAGAGCTAAAGAAAATGGAATGACTGATTTGATAGTTGATATATATATACCTTCAGAAACAGTAACTTCTACTAAAAACGGTAAAAAAGTTTCTAAAGAAGAATTTTTTTATCCTGGTTATGTTTTAGTAAAGATGATAATGAATGATGCAACTCAGTCAATGGTGAGAAGAACTCCAGGTGTTGCTGGTTTTATAGGAAGTCATGCAACAACTAAAGAAGAAGGTAATATTATTCCTACTCCTTTAAGCGAATCCGATGTTGCTCGTATATTCGAAAATAGAGAAGAAAAATCCAAAACAGGTATTAATGAAATTATAGGAATGGAATTTGATATAGGAGAGAAGGTTCAGGTAATAGATGGACCTTTCAATGGTTTGAATGGTATTATAGAAAATATTAATCCTGATAAGGGTAAAGTAACAGTAAAGATAGAGATATTTGGAAGAAGTACTCCTACAGAATTAGAATTTAATAAAGTAAAAAAATTATAAATTAAATTAAAGATAAAAAAATAAAATCAAGAGGTAGTAAAATGGCTAAAAAAGTAGTTGGTATTGTAAAGGTACGCATACCTGGAGGTGAGGCAACACCTGCTCCACCATTGGGACCAGCATTGGGTCAGAAGCAGATACAAATAGCCGCTTTCGTTAAAGATTTTAATGCTAAAACTTCTAAAATGAAAGGTCAGCTATTGAATACCTATATAACAGTGTATGAAGATAAAACTTATACATTTGTTACTAAAGGAACATCTACTTCTACATTAATTAAGAAAAAATTAGGTATTGAAAAAGGCTCTGGAGCTCCTAATAAAGAGAAAGTTGCTACAATCAATCAAAAGCAGCTTGAAGAAATAGCTCAAGAGAAAATGGCTTATATGTCAGCTAATGATATAGAAGCTGCTAAGAAGATAGTTGCGGGTACAGCTCGTGCTATGGGTATTAAAGTAGAATAATAAAAATTTAAAAGCATACCATTTGTTTAATTGAATAATAAATGGGAGTAAACGTTTGAAAGAAAAGGAAGAAAATAATTATGGCTACAAAAGAGAAAAAAATAGGTGGCAAACGTTACGACGCTATAAGAAAGCAAGTAGAGAAATTAAGACTCTATTCCGTAGAAGAAGCTATTGATTTAGCTAAGAAAAACGCTACCTGTAAATTTGATGAAACTATTGAGGTTACAATAAACCTTAATATATTACCTAAACACTCAATA
Source organism: Brachyspira sp. (assembly GCF_029258575.1). GTDB lineage: Bacteria > Spirochaetota > Brachyspiria > Brachyspirales > Brachyspiraceae > Brachyspira. The sequence continues at coordinate 13,586 of NZ_JARHYI010000036.1, forward strand.
AGAGATACTTTATCATTTCCAAATGCATTTGGTAAAGAGAAGAGAGTAGTAGTATTCGCTCAAGGTGAGAAAGCTGATGAGGCGAAAAATGCTGGTGCTTTAGAAGTTGGTTTTGAAGATTTAATTGATAAGATTAAAGGCGGATATACTGACTTTGATGTTGCAATTTCTACACCAGATTTGATGAAAGAAGTTGGTAAACTTGGACAGATTCTTGGAAGAAAAGGACTTATGCCTAACCCAAAAACAGGAACAGTTACTCTTGATATAGCTCAAGCAGTAAAAAGTTTCAAAGCTGGAAGAATGGAATACAGAGCTGATAAAAACGGTATAGTTAGAATGGGTATTGGAAAAGCTTCAATGGATGTTAGCAAATTAAATGAAAATTTCAAAGTATTCTATGATGAAATTTTAAGAAAAAAACCTACAGATTTAAAAGGTGAATATATTAAAGCTATAGGTATAACATCTACAATGGGTGTTGGTATAAAGATAGATCATAAAAAAATTAAAATGTAATTAATTTAGCAATAAACTTATTTTGTTTAAGCGAAGTCATATTTTGTGATCCCATTATATGAATAGTATTATCAAAATAGTTTAATATAATAGAGGTGGTATTATGCCTAATAAGAAAAACATTGAAACAGTATCATTGCTTAAAGAAACTATGGGAGCATGTGCAGGTTTAGTATTCTTTGATTACAGAGGAACAACAGTAGTACAGCTTACAGATTTAAGACGTGAATTAGCAAAGACTTCTTCTTCAATGAAAATATGTAAAAACTCTTTAGTTGATATTGCTTTAAAAGAGTTAGGCAGAGAAGTAAAAGATGAGATGTTCATTAATCCTAC
>NZ_JARHYI010000047.1 GCF_029258575.1 Brachyspira sp.
AATATAATAATTTTTGGAATCATAAAAGAATACATTCCGCTTTAAATTATGATACTCCTATGTTATACTTCAAAAAAATAAGGAATACTTAAAGGAAATATCTCTGGCTCCCGTGCATTATTTTTTATTATTGATGATAAAATTAACTGTAAAATAAATTTGTAATTTTTATAATTATTCTTACCCACATCTAAATACTTAACTTAATAAATAGGTGTAGGTAAGATTTATATTCTCAAACTATATTAATAATTATTTTTTATTATTCATTTTTAATATATCAATAAGCTCATTTATCAAATTTTTTTCGCTTATTGCCGTCATCAAATGATCCTGAGCATGTATAAAAAGCAAATTAATTACAAACTTTTCACCATCAGCTTCTTTTGTTATTAAATCAGTTTGATATTGATGCGACTGCAGTAATAACTTATCAGCTTCCTGCATTTTTTCATCGGATTCATTGAATTTATTTTCTTTAGCAAGTTTCAATGCTTCATAAGCTAAACTTTTACTTTCTCCTGCTAAACTAATAATAGGAAATACATTTTCTTCCATAAATTTTTCTTGTTCTTCAGTCATATTTAATCTCCTAAATATAAATTATTTATTTTTATAAAATTGCGGTAAATATTCTTTATTTTGTCTGATTATTTCATCAAGTACAGTTTTAGCAACTCTTCCGCTTATAACTAATGGATTAACAGTTAATGCTTGAAGTGCTTTACCATAATCTCCATGAACAGCTGCTTCTACAGTTAATTGTTCAAAGTTTTTCATAAGCTGTAATAATCCTCTTACTTCAATAGGGAAAGGTTTTTGCTTATGAGGTTTTAATTCATCTTTATAAACATTAACAGTGATTTCAACAGCACAGTCATCTGGTAAACAATCTATAGTACCGTTATTTCTTGTGGATATTATCATTTCAGTACCATCATTGTTATATAATGAACTTATAAGCTCGCATGCAGAATCAGAATAATATTTTCCTCCTCTGTTATCTAATTCTTTAGGTTTAGTGTTCAAATCTGGATTTTTATATATTTCAAATAATTTTTTCTCTATATCTTTTACTTGTTCTCCTCTAGTACCTTTACCATCTCTGAATTCTGCTAATTCTTCTCTTAACATTTCATCTGTAAGATAGTAGTATCTATGATAAGGACAAGGTATCATTTTAGTATCAAGTACTTGTTCTTTTATCCAAGCTATTTCAGTATTGATATTAGCAGGTCCATTTTCAAAACCATCTAAATATTTTTCTAAAACTTCCTGAGTTCTATTAACACCTTTATGTATTACTTCTCTTCCCCATAAGAAGTGATTTATTCCTCCTGCAACGAAAGTAATTTCTTCATCAGGAACATTCAATATTTCTGCTGCACTTTTTTTCATGTTTATAGGAACATTACAAAGTCCTATCATTTTTATTTCTGGATGATATTTCAAAACTGCTTCTGTAACTATTCCAGATGGATTAGTAAAGTTTATAAGATAAGCATTTGGAGCTAATTCTTTTATATCTTTACAAATATCAAATATTACTGGTATAGTTCTTAATGCTTTAGCAAATCCGCCTGCACCGTTAGTTTCTTGACCTATCATACCATAACTTAAAGGTATTCTTTCATCTCTTATTCTAGCATCTAATAAGCCAACTCTTAACTGAGTAGTTACAAAGCTTGCATTTTCTATACCTTCTCTTTTATCTAAAGTTGTAAAGATTTTAAATTTATCTTTTAATCCTGCTTTTTCTATCATTCTCCTTGAAAGATTTCCTACTATTTCCAATCTTTCTTTTGAAGGTTCTATATCAATAAGCCAAAGTTCATCTACTGGCAATTTGTCGTATCTATTTATAAATCCTTCTACAATTTCAGGAGTATATGAAGAAGCTCCTCCAATAGTAGCTATTTTTAATTTATTTGACATATTTATACCTCCAATAATTTATCAAAATTAAGCTTCAAAGCCTTTATTTTTTACAAGCTCTTTAAACCAATGTCCTGATTTCTTTATTGTTTTCTTACCGCTTTCTAAATCATAGCGAATAAATCCATATCTATTTTTATATGAATTAAGCCAAGACCAGCAGTCTATAGGTGTCCACATTAAATATCCAAGACAATTAGAACCTTCTTCTATACCTTTATGAAGCCATTTTAAATGTTCTGTTACAAACTCTATTCTATAATCATCTTCTACTACATCGTCTTTTATGAATCTTTCTTCATTTTCAACACCCATTCCATTTTCTGTTATGAGCCATCTTGTATTAGAATAATTATTCTGTATATTTTTAGCTATATCATAGATACCTTTGTAGTATATTTCCCATCCTCTGTATGGATTCATAAGTCTGTTAGGCATTTCATAAGGTTCAAAGAAATTTTCAGGCATTAAAGTATCTGATTCAAATTTGGTTTCTCTAGCCTTAACTCTTCTAGGCTGATAATAATTTATTCCTAGTAAAGTTATTGTATTTTCTTTTAATATTTCTTTGTCTTCTTCTTTACATATAGGAGTAAGATCATTTTCTTTTACGAATTTTACTAAATCTTCTGGGAACTCTCCTTTAGTAGCAGGATCTAAGAAACTTCTATTAAATAATAAATCGCATATATGTGAAGCTTTTAAATCTTCTTCATTGTATTCATTTCTAGGATAAGAAGGAGTTAAGTTTAATATAATTCCTATATCTCCTGTTTTTCCAGATTTTTTAAATGCTTTTACAGCTTTTGCACTTGCTAAGTTCATATTATAAACTACTTGAGCCGCTCTTTTGAATGATACTTCTTCAGGATAATGGAATTTATATAAATATCCGCCTTCAGCAACGACTATAGGTTCATTAAATGTAAACCATTTTTTTACTTTATCAGCATATAGTTCAAACATTTTAGCAGCATATTTAGCATATAATTCTACAACTTCTCTATTTTCAAATCCGCCTATTTCTTGAAGTTTTAAAGGCATGTCAAAATGGTATAAACACATTATAGGTTCTATATCATTTTTTATAAGTTCATCTATAACATTGCCATAAAACTCAACTGCTTTTTCATCTAATTCTAAAGTTTTGAAATCTTTTACTATTCTGCTCCATTGTATTGAAGTTCTTAAAACATTATGACCCGTTTCTTTTATTAGTTTTATATCTTCTTTATAATCTCTAAAGAAATTAGAAGTATATACTGGTCCTACTTTATTATGAAATTTTTCTGGTGCTATTTCAAACCAATAATCCCATATACTTTTATTAGCTTTATCATAGAAACCTTCACTTTGAGGTCCTGATGTAGAACTTCCGAATAAAAAATTGTCTTGAAATTTATATTGTTTCATATTATAAAAACCTTATTAATTAATTTATTTATTATTTGCTTCTTCTCTTTCTAAAGATATTTCATAAGCTTTTAAAAAAGGTATATATACTAAATAAGAAGTAAATATTAATACCAAGCTTAATATCATAGAACCAATATTTAAATTAGTAGCAAGTAAAGCAGCTAATGGTCCAGGAGTTGTCCAAGGTACTAAAGATACAATATGACCTATAATATTTAATTTAGTTAATACCCAAGCTATAGTAGCATTGATTATAGGAAGACCTATAAACGGAATCATTAATACTGGGTTCATTACTACTGGAGCACCAAACATAATAGGTTCATTAATATTGAATACTGCTGGAACTATTGATAATTTACCCATAGATTTAATATGTTCATTTTTACTTCTAATCATTGCTATTGCTAAGCCTAAAGTAGTACCAACACCTCCCATAAATACATAAGAATCGAAGAAACCGCCTGCAAATATTTTTGTTACAGGTTCTCCAGCTTGTAATGCAGCTTGATTTATTGCCAAGTTTGATAAAGTTATTGCTTTTACTATAGCATCAACTATATTAGTACCATGAAGACCAGCAAACCATAATAAGTGTATTACAAGTAAAAGTATTATTATAGAAGGTAATGAGTCAGATACATGAAGTAATGGTTCAAATATTTTCATTACTAATTCAGGTATCATCATTAATAAACCTTTTTGTATTATTATGTTAATTGTTTGGAATATTACTATAACTACAACTATAGGTATTAAAAGTACAAAAGATTTAGCTATAGCTGGAGGTACAGAGTCAGGTAAAGTAATTATTAGGTTCTTTTTAACTAATAATCTGAATATCTCTATTGAAAGAATACCAAATATAATAGCTACGAATAAACCTTTAGCATCCATAAATCTAATGTCCATAACAGGTATATAACTGTCAGCTTCGACTAATAAAGATTTAGCTGCAGCTTCTACTATAGGTACATATTCAACTTTTGCAGATACAAGCAAGAAACTGAATAATGATAAAAATCCTCCAGTTATAGAGCTAAGCTGATAATGTCCTGCTAATGAATAACCTATACCATAAGCTACAAACAATGACATTATACCCATACTCACATAGAAAGGCTGTACTAAATTGCCTTTGAAAGCTTTCATTAAATTGTCATACCATTCCATATATAAGAAATTGCTTTTGTCTGTAAAAGGTAAATTCAATATTAAAAGTATAAATGAACCTATAATTAAAAATGGCATAGCAAAAACAAATCCGTCCCTTATGGCATTTAAATATCTGTTACTTGCTATTTTAGCGGCTATAGGCAAAATTTTACTTTCAATCAATGCCATTAACTTATCATTCATGATTTACTCTCCTTAATTAAATGGTTATATATATTTTTTTATTTTTTTAATAATTAAAACATATTGCAATATAAAGGAATTAGGGATCGCAAGATGTAATTTTGTATATTTGATTTAAGTGAAATTATTCTGTAATTTTAAATCTTTTAGCAGGACTTATATAATCTAATAGAAATAAATATTCATCATTAATTTTACCAACTACATTAGTTCTGCCTGTATTTTTTATATCTTTTAAAGCTATTTGCATTTCACCTGTATAACTGCCGTATTCTGAAGAATCTATTAGTATATCGCCTCTTTTTATATTGGTAACTGCATTAAATATTTTAAAATTATGTCCTTTATATTTGGCTCTGGTATCAGATGATCTAATAACATATTCTGAAGCATCCAGTCTATTTTGATGAATCATATCTAATACTATACTTCTTTCTTCTTTAGGTATTGAATTAACCAATTCAGCTTTAAAAGTTATAAGTCTCTTATCTAAATTATATAAAGTTTTAAAAGTATTCTCATCAGCATAACAATTAGCAATGAACACGCAATCAACTCCAAGTGCAAATAATTCCATAGCCTGAATATCTATAGGCATATTTCTATGATTTTCTAATGTGCATATACCATCGCTTACAGGCCAAGGTCCAAAATCAGCCTCTTTGGCATTGACAAAAGCCGATGTACTTATAGAATATTTTTTAAAACGTTTCATACTATTTTTGAAAAGTTCTATGTTCAAACCTGTATATATATGAGGATAGAAATTATAACAGCCTATAAGATTATCTGTATTAGGATAATATTTCATTATATTATCAAGATAATTTGTATCATTACTCATATTTAATTCTATCTTTAAATCATATTCATTATAGGTCATTAAACTCTCTTCATTTCCAGAAAATCCTAAATCTAATCGTATACCCCAAGCTCCGAGTTTATAGAAGAAGTCAAGATTCTTATAATCTATATCTAAATATTTAAATACAGAAGGGGATATATCTAATGTTGTTTTTATACCTTTATCTTTGGCATAATTTATAATAGTAGAAAATTCATTAATTATTTCATCTTTAGCTCTATCAACGGATAGTAGACACATAAAACATCTTGTAAAACCATATTTTGAAGCTAAATCTATATAAGATTTATTATCTTCCATTTTTGAGTGAAAAGGGTAAATTGATATTCCTAGTTCTCTCATTTTTATATCTCCTATTTTTATTGTTAATCATTATCAGGTAAAGTTTTTGCATATGCATTGATGAAAGGTGTATATATTAAGTATGATAAGAATATCAAACATAAACTCAAAATCATAGCTGGTATACTTAAATTAGTGGATAAGAAAGCTCCTAAAGGACCTGGTGTTGTCCAAGGTACAAGAGAAACTATTTTTCCAACAATACCTATTTTTAAAACAGTATATGATATTATAGCGTTAAGTATTGGTACGCCTATAAAAGGTATAAACAATATAGGATTCATAACTACAGGAGCACCAAACATAATAGGTTCATTGATATTAAATAGTCCTGGTATTACAGAAAGTCTTCCTATAGATTTAAGATGTGCATTTTTACTTAAAGACATAGCTATAGCTAAACCTAATGTAGCTCCTGCTCCTCCTATATATACATAAACATTGAAAAACTCTCCTGCTACTACTTTAGGCAAAGCTAATCCTGCCTGTAAAGCTTCCTGATTCAAAGCTAAATTTGATAATGTTATTGTAGTGATTACAGCATTAACAACATTCGCACCATGTATACCTACAAACCAAAGTATATGTATAACTAAAAGAAGAATTATTATAGAAGGCAAACTATCTGATACTGACAATAAAGGAGATAATATTTTCATTATTAAATTAGGTATAAGAAGCATCATATTTTTTTGTATTGTGATATTTATTATTTGGAATAATACGCCTACAACAGTTATAGGTATAATTATCTCAAATGATTTTGCTATTGCAGGAGGTACTGAATCTGGAAGTTTTATAGTCATTTTTTTACTTACTAAGAATCTGTAAATTTCTATTGATACTATTCCGCCTATTATAGCAGAGAATATACCTTTAGCATCTAAAAATCTTGCATCAAGCACATTGATATTATTTCCTGCTTCTACAAAAAATACATTAGCAAAATTTTCTGCAACTGATAAAGCATTAACTTTTGCAGCTATAAGTAAGAATGCAAATAAAGATAAGAATCCTCCAGTAATAGCACTTAAATTATAAGAACCAGCTAAAGAATAACCTATACCATAAGCAACAAATATTGATAATATGCCCATACTTACATTGAATATTTGAATGAAATCACCTGTAAAAGTTTTAGCGAAATTATCATACCATTCCATATACATAAAGTTGTTTTTATCTGTAAAAGGTAAATTGAATATTAATAATACAAAAGAGCCTACAATTAAAAAAGGCATAGTATATATAAATGCATCTTTAATAGCATTTAAATATCTATTATTAGCCAATTTAACGGCAACAGGTGTTATTTTATTTTCTATGAAATTTAAAATTTTATCGTTCATAATATTTTCCTTAATAAATTATAAAGTTAGATTTAAAGCAAATTCCAATATTTTAGCACCGTCCATTTTTCCATAATCTTTAAAATCTATAACATCTAAGGGTTTTCCTTTTAAGGCTGCTTTTTTAGATAATTCATCTTTCATATATTTTACTTGAGGACCTAGCAGAAAAATATCATAATTGTCTATAAGTTCATTGAATTTTGACACGCTTGCTGCTTCTATTTCAGCCTCTATATTATCGGCTTTAGCCTTATCCTGCATCTTTTTTACTATAATACTGGTTGACATTCCAGCAGAACATAAAAGTAAAATTTTCTTCATTTTTTTTCTCCTTGTTTTTATCTCTTATGTGATTAAGAATAATACTAAAAAGAAATAACTCAAACAAGAAAATTTCAGTATTAATGTGGTAATTTATTTGCTTTTTGTTTTTATGAAAAAGTATATAATTAATTAAAATGTTATATAAAGAAAATTATTTGAAATAGAAAGTTATATTTATGAATATTAAATATATAAAAGAAATATTATCATTGTTGTCAGTCAATTCATATATAACAGCTGAAGAATTTTCCAAGCAGCTTAATGTAAGCGAAAAGACAATTAGAATAAAAGTTAAAGAAATTAATCATGAATTGGAAAATCTTAATATAAAAATAGAATCTAAAGCAAGATACGGTTATAAATTAATATGCGATAATTATAATGATATAGAATCCATAGATTTTACTTCAAATATAAATAATGATATTGATTATAGAATAAGAATAATTTTTAAATATTTAATAGAAGGTGGCAGAGAATATGTAAAGGCTGATGATATATGTGATTCTTTGGATATATCAAAGACTACATTAACTAGTATATTAAAGATTATGGAATATAATTTTAAATATTATAATCTTAAACTTGAGAGAAGACCTAATTATGGAATAAAGTTAATAGGTAATGAATTTGATATTAGAAATTTTATAATATGCAATTATCTTAGTGAATTTTTATACGAAAATAATTTAAATAAAACATTAATATATATAATCATCAATTTTCTTAATAAATACGAAATAAAGTTTTCAGAAATTAATTTAGAAAATTTTATTCAGTATATCAATGTGGCAATAAATAGAATAAAGAATAATAAATTTATATATGATTATAATAATGATTTTGTTAAGGATATTAAAGATATAGAAGAAGAAGTTAAATTATCAAAGGAATTAATAAAACAAATACAAGATGAAATTAATATAGACTTTAATGATATAGAAACAATATTCATAGCAATACATATAGCTTCTAAAAGTTTATTTTCAGTGAATAAGAATTATAATTCTGTGATACAGTATAAATTCAATAATTTGATAACTCAAATGCTTGATATGATTTATAAAAATTTGAAAATAGATTTGAGAAATAATTTTAATCTCATACTTCTATTAAATCAGCATATGATACCTTTGGATATAAGAATAAGATACAATATATTGCAGAAAAATCCTATGTTAAGCGATATAAAAAATAATTATAGTCTTTCATTTTTATTGGCTTCAGAATCTGCAATTATATTGAAGGAGTATTACAGCAAAGATATATCAGAAGATGAAATAGGATATTTAGCATTATTATTTCAAATAGGGTTGGAAGAAATAGAGGAGAATATAAATAAAATAAATATATTAATAGTATGCGGAAGCGGAAAAACTACTTCAAATCTTCTTGTAACAAAATATAGAAAAGAATTTAATGATTATATAGAAAATATTTATTCTGCAGATTTAATAGAGTTAAAGGATTTTGATTTTTCCAAAACGGATTATGTATTTTCTACAGTTCCTATTAATTTTAAAATTCCTGTTCCAATAGTTTATATAAGTAATTTTCTAAAAAGCGATGATATAATTAATGTTAAAAATACATTTGAATCTTTGAATAAAAACATTATATTAGATTATTATCAAAAAGAAATGTTTTCTTCAAGTATTGTAGGAAATACAAAAGAAGAAATAATAAAAAATATATGTATTGAGATAAAGAAATATAAAAATATACCTGATAATTTTTATGAATTAGTAATGAGAAGAGAGGAGTTGGCAGAAACGGATATATGTAATTTGGTGGCAATACCTCATCCTATAGAGGCAGTTACAAAGGATACTTTTGTATATGCTGCTGTAATAGATAAACCTATATTATGGTCAAAAAATAATGTGCAGGTTGTATTTTTGGTTTCTGTATCAAATAAGAATGATGATGATTTGAAGAAATTTTATCATTATACTATTAATTTTTTACTTAATGAAAATAGTGTTAAGAAATTGATAGAGAATAAAACTTTTGAGAATTTAGTTTTTTTACTTATAAATAATTCTGAATAAATTATAATTAATCAGGGAATTTTATGACAGAGGTTAAATATATAATTAATAATATAAGCAATATTCATGCCAGACCTTTAAGCGAGCTTGCAAAGATAGCAAAAGATAGTAATTGTGAAGTATCAGTGAAGAAGGGAGAAAATGTGAAAGATATAAAAAAGATTATAGGGCTTATACAGTTAAAATTGAAAGTGGGAGATGAAGTTACTGTTATTATAAAAGGTAAAGATGATATTGTAGAAAATAAAGCTAGAGAAAATATATATAATTTTTTTAATATGAATTTCTAATCATTTATATTAATCAAACATATGCAACTATAATGCTTGTTTTTTATATAATTCATATTACAATTATCTTTTTTATAAGTTATAAATGTATATTTAATTATGAGTTATGTTAAATGTTGTTTAATTCCAAGGATTTTTTGATATTTTTTCCTATAACGCTTATTCTTTATTGGATATTTCCAAAAAAGTTAAGATATATTTGCTTATTTATAGCAAGTTATATTTTTTATATGTTTTGGAATCCAAAGTATGCATTATTAATGGCGGTTTCCACTATAGTAACTTTTTTAAGTGGTATCTTAATAGAAAAATTAAAATATAAAAAAATTGTTGTGGCATTTAGTTTTATTATTAATATTGCAATACTTGTGTTTTTTAAATATTTTGATTTTCTGCTTTTAAATATAAATATGTTTTTATCTGCATTAAATATTCAATTAATAGAAAAGCCTTTTGATATAGTTCTTCCTGTTGGAATATCATTTTATACTTTTCAAGCATTAAGTTATACTATAGATGTTTATAGGGGAGAAATAAAGTCTGAAAAAAATATTATCAAATATGCATTATTTGTATCATTCTTTCCGCAGTTAGTGGCAGGTCCTATAGAGCGTTCAAAACATTTGCTAGGTCAGGTTCAGAATATGGATAAGATAAAGAGATTTGATTATCATAGAATAACTGAAGGTTTGATATTAATGCTTTTTGGTTATTTTCAGAAAATGGTAATAGCAGATAGGGCTTCTATTTTGGTAGATACTGTTTTTAATAGATATTATATTTATAATACAAGCGAATTATTATTATCAGCATTATTATTTGCAGTGCAGATATATTGTGATTTTGCTAGTTATTCTCTTATAGCCATTGGAACAGCTAAAGTTATGGGAATAGATTTGATGGAGAATTTTAATACTCCTTATTTTGCAAGAAGTATAAAAGAGTTCTGGGGCAGATGGCATATATCTTTATCTACTTGGTTTAGAGATTATCTTTATATACCTTTAGGTGGAAACAGATGTTCAAAGATTAGAAAGAATTTTAATATATTAGTAACATTTTTAGTAAGCGGATTATGGCATGGTGCTAATTTTACCTTTATAGCTTGGGGTGGAATTCATGGAATATTTCATATAATAGAAGACAGCACATCAAAATTGAAAAATAATGTTTCAAATAAATTCGGAGTAAAGGTTCAAAGTTTTAGTTTCAAACTTCTTGAAGTGATTTGTACTTTTATAGTAGTAGATTTAGCTTGGATATTTTTTAGAGCAGAAACTATACATGATGCTTTCTATTATATACAGAGAATGTTTACCAAAATAGATTTATGGCGTATATTTGACGGTTCATTATATAAACTTGGATTAGACCGTTTTGAGATGAATATACTTATAATAGCTTTAATAATTTTATTTTTAGTTGATTTGATAAAATATATTAATAAAGAAACTATTTATGAGTTTTTGAAGAAACAATGTTTATACTTCAGATGGGCAGTAATATTTTTCTTGTTATTTTTTATAATAATATACGGAAAATACGGTGCTGGTTTCGATCCTAAACAATTTATATATTTTCAGTTTTAAGAGGTAATAAGAATGCTTCATAAAGGAACTGTAATATTAGAAAGAGAAAAACTTTTATTAATAAGGTTTAAAATAGAAGATGCTTACGATAATAATTGGTATAATGATTATGAAGTTATAAAATATTTATATTATAAAATTCATAGTATCATAGAAATAATCAGGCAGGTTTTGACAGAATGGATTAGTCAATATGATTATAAGAATTTTTATCGATGGGCTATTGCGGTTAAAGAAAGTAATACAGTTGTTAGAAGTATAGGAACTGTAAAAATAGATGATAATTTGAATATGCTTAGTATAAGATACTGCATATCAAAAAATTATTGGTATAAAGGCATTACATTAGAAGCTTTTTCAATTCTTATAAAATTCTTTATATTAATAATATAAACTTTGAAAAAGTGATGCTTGAATGTGTATTGCAAAAAGAAGGAGTATTGAGAGAGGCTTTGAAAGATAATACAGGTATTGATGATGCTGTAATTTATTTCTATATTAAAAAGAGATTATTTTAATTAAGTTTACATAACTTTTATATAAAAATAATTAGGTTTGATGATATGATAAAAAACTTTGTGAAAATTATTTGTTTTATAGCTATATTTATTACATTACTCTGGTTTTCAAGCAGAGTTTTAAGATTTAAAAATGATAATGGAATATATCAAGGTGATAGTTTCTATGATCAGGAAACTAATACTATAGATGTACTTTTTTTGGGAAGCAGTCATATTCATTATAATGTTAATCCTGCCATTTTGTATAATGAATACGGTATTGCCTCATATAATTATACATCTGGAAGTCAGCCTATTTGGAGTACATATCATTATTTAATTGAAGCATTAAAAACTCAAAAACCCAAATTGATAGCATTGGAGTCTTATATTGTTGCAGCAAGCAGAACTAATGTTGTGGATTATCAGATTGTTGCAGCTACTTATGCTTTGAAATGGTCGGAAAATAGAATCAATTCTCTAAAAGTAACAGCTGCAGAGAGATTTGATGAATTTATTAATCCCATGTATAGATATCATAACAGATACAAAGATTTAAAAGAAGAAGATTTTTTGCCTTATGCTAATAATTATAATCATTATAGATATTTTAAAGGATATTCTTTTCATCAAAAAACTTTCCCAGTTAAAAAACCTAATATAAAAAATATCAAAGATACACTTCCTTTATTAGAGCAGCAGGAAACTTATTATAGAAAAATATTAGAGCTTGCTAAAACAAATAATATACCTATAGTTGTAATAGCTTCTCCATTTCCTATGACTGATGATGAGGCAAGACATTTTAACAGAGTAGGGGAGATTGCAAAAGAATATGATATACCTTTTATGAATTTCAATCATTATTATGATGATTATGATTTGGATTTTTGGACTGATTATAATGATGCAGGACATTTGAATTATAAAGGAGTTCAGAAATATACTGCCTATCTTGGAAAATATTTGAAGGATAATTTTGAAATTCCTGATAGGAGAATAGATACGAATTATGATACTTGGGAGAAAAATGCTTTATACGAATATAATAAAGTTTATGATATGGCTTTGAGGGATATAGATAATATTAATGAGTATATGACAAAAATAACTAATCTCAATGATTATACTATAGTTATAAACATGTTTGGTGAATACGGAAGTAATGATAATGTAGTAAAAACTATATATTCTAATTTCAATATTACTAATGAAGTATATATTAATAATGCTTCTTATGTTATAGATAAAAATAAATTGGTATTTTCATCAATGGGTGAAACTAATTATTTGTATCATAAAGAACTTAATAAATATAATGATTTAGTAGTAGATAGTGGCAGTAAAATATTAATAAGCAGAAGTAATTTGATAAAAAATACAAATAGTGTTAGTATAATAGTGTATGATAATATAACGCATGAAGTCGCTGATTATTTTGATTTGCCTTATACTAATGATTCTATAAGCAAATTGATAGAGAGGGATTATTAATAATTATTGTTTTATTTATTTTTCAATTTTTTCTATATTGATGATTGCATCATGTTCTTCTTCAATTGCTACTTTTCCTACTGATAGTACAGAAACTATAGCTCCTGAAGATCCTTCCCTGTTTTATCTGAAGAAGCTATAAAATATGGTATATATCAATCTCATAACCCTATATATGAAGATATGAGAATTAAATTAGCGAATATTATAATGATTAAAACAATATTTATAGGAAAACCTAAAGATAATTATAACTATACTGAATCTCTTACCTATATGCTATATAATAATAGCCCAACGAAATTACAGTGTATTGATATATATTCATTTTTATGATAATACTGTAAATATTCTATGTTTGGAGATTCGTATAGACCAATAAAATTCAATTTTATATTCCCAGAAAATACAATTAAAGTAATAGGAAAAAATGCTTTTATTAAACTCGATAGAAGTTTTTTAGAATTGGAAATACATGATTATGTCATTACGATAGATGATAAAGCATTTGCATATTATAATTCTATGCAATTAAAAAAATTATTTTAAGTACAAATCTTCAAACTATAGGTAATAGAGTTTTTGTATATGCTGATGTGAGGTAAGTAGTATTCCTTAAACCAACACCTATAGAGCCTCCTTTAATAGTTCCTCAGCCTATTTTGTATGCTGAAGCTATTAAATACGGGTAGATATTTTTTAATATGATAATACAATAAAACAGAAATTAAATTAAAAAGTATTATAAAGATAAAAGAGAATATAGAGTAATATTCATAGGAAAGTCTAA
The DNA here is from genome assembly GCF_029258575.1 of Brachyspira sp. Taxonomy (GTDB): domain Bacteria; phylum Spirochaetota; class Brachyspiria; order Brachyspirales; family Brachyspiraceae; genus Brachyspira. The sequence goes on from NZ_JARHYI010000047.1 coordinate 14,308, forward strand.
AGATAATTGCTCATATTTAAATTCACTTGCAACATTAATATTATAAGCTTCAAAGAGTTTATATACAAGAAAAATGGTTATAGATATCGTAAAACCTATTTTTATGATAAAATGTTTGAAGGTCTTAATGTATCGAGTAATTATATTAAATTAGAAAATATAAAGAAGGTACTTTTCAGGTTTTTCTAAATTAAAAAAAATTACTACACATGTTTTATTTAAAATATATTGGAGATAATGTGTTTTCAAGCTGTGCAGGATTAACTACAGTAATTTATAAAGGTACTTCATACTATGAATTAAAGAAATGATACAGTATTATTATATTGTGATAAACTTATCAACCTTAATAGTCCTGCCGTAAAAGAAAAAGAGTTTAAATGGAAAACTTTTTTGGGAGGAAAATTTACATATGTACAAAAACAGTAATATTATTATTATTTATAAAATATACAAAATGTATTATTGAATTATGAAAAAAACAGCATAATTACATATGTTTTTATTATATCTTTTATTTCAATTTTTTTTATAAACAGTTATTATATGTTAACAATTTTTTAAGGAAATAAATATGAATAAAATATTAATATTTTTAATGATGATTCTTTCTTTAGTATCATGTTCTAATAAATCAAGTAATAATGATTCAAAAGAAAATACAAAGAAAGTAATAAAAACAGGTGCTTGGGATATTAATCCTAAACAGGTCAATGCTATAGATGATGATATAAAAACTATTTTCTCAAATGCTACAAAAGAATTGCTTGGAGTAAAAAGAGAATTAATGCTTTATCTAGGAAGTCAAATTGTTAATGGTGTTAATCATGCATTTATTTGCCGAAGTGAAATAACATATCCTTCAGCACTTCCTTATTATGAGATTATTATTTGTAATGTATCTGCTCAAAATGAAGTTTCAATTGTTAAACTCGATAAAATTATAGAGAGCAGTCAAAGTAGTGTTGGAGGAATAGTATGCACATCTTCTGATGAGGCAAAAATTAATATTTCAAATTCTAAAGAGGCTAATGATTTAATCAAAATATTTCAAAATGCTGTAAAAGATATATCAGATGTGAAATATAGTCAGGAACTTTATGTTGCAAATCAGGTAGTTAAAGGTAATAATTATTATTTTATTTCTAAAGCATTATCAAATGACGAAACTGTTTCTGTGAAATTATTAACTGTAAATAATTTTATAGAATCAAGTGAAGTAATAGAAGTAAAAAATATATTATAATTTTAGCTTAAAATTGTAAATAACTATAAAAAAATATTATATTTCAATTAACATAACAATGCAGGTTTATGATATCCATAACCGATAATCATTTGCAGAGGGTATCAACATGAGAAACATAAGATATAAATATTTGTTTGTTATTTTATCGGTAGTATTCATTTCTACTTTAGGAAATTTATATTCTCAAGATGCGTTAAATGCTTATTCTATGAGAATTAATACAAATGATATTGAAATGAACAAGCTGATAAATGGTTATCAAATCTATATAAAAAAGAAATACAATGTATATGGATTTAGATTGCAGTTAAAACTTCAAGATGGATCATCTTCTTATCTTTATATTAATAATAGCGGAAATAATAATGCTGTAATTAGTATAAAAAATACAGATTTTCATGAGAGACTTGGAGAAGTGTTTGAAGTTTTTATTCCGAATAATCTTTATTTAGACAGCCGAAACAATAATTCTGCATTTGTATTAAAAGATAATGCAAATATAATTTTAGAGGCATATGATGTTAATAATAATACATTATTCAAAAATGAGATTGTATTAAAAGCAAATAATAATTCTATTTCAGTTCCTACAATAGTGCTTAGAAATGTAGAGAAAGAGGGGAATTTGTATGCTTTTTATTTATACTACTCTGGCGGAAATAATGGAAGATATGCTTTTTATGTTAGAGAAGGCAGAACTAATAATTCATATAAATTAATAAATACTTCTTTTGGAAGTACTGAAAATTATGATAATAGCGGTATTATATTAGAAGATACTTTCAATAAAGAATTAGGAAAGAAACTTTATATAAAAGCATATTTCAAGCAATTACCTGAAGATAGGTATTTATCTTTTAATGTATTTAATAATCAGGGAGAGAGTTTTACATATCCTATAGATTATGTTATAGAAACTACTAATATGAAACAGGAGATAATACCTCCTGAACTTCCTAATGGAGGAAATGAAGGACCTGTAAAAATTAGACCTTCAGATAGAGTGATAGAAAAATCTACAAATACTATTATAGTAAAACGAAATTCTACACCTGAAAATAATGAAATAAAAACTTTATCATCATCAGCCGTTATTGATAAGCCTGCTGTAAATATCAAAAAGCCTAAATCTATAGATGCTGAGTCTTCTTTAAATAATGCAAGTAAAGTATTTAATACTCCTACTAATTATGTTAGAGATACAGATGAATTAACTGATAAATTAAAAAATATTATTGATAGATATCAAAATGATGGAAGTATAGATTTAGTTATAGTACTTGATACAACAGAAAGTATGCATCCTTATTTAAAAACTATAAAGAAGGATATAAGAGGAATAGTAAGAGAATTATTTGACAATAGTAAAACTTCAAGAGTAGGCTTCTTACTTTATAGAGATGTGAAGGATACATATTTGACAAAAAGAATAGATTTTAGTGATAATATTAATCACATAAATAGAGAAGTTAATTATTTCTATGCTGCTGGCGGAGGAGATAAGGCTGAACCTATGTATGAAGCTGTACAGGAAGCATTGGAAAAATTTGATTATCTTAATGAGAAAAAACTCGTTATAGTGATAACTGATGCACCTTCTAAAGTTATAGGAAGAGCTGATTTAGATTTGAATGTGAAAACTGCTAAAGAAAAAAATATCACAGTTGAATTTATATTAACTTCTGAGATAGAGGAAGAAGAATTGGATACTTCCGATGATCATTTATATTTTTTAAGTTTTTAATTTGATAATAATGAAATAAAGCTCCTATAAAAATATAGGAGCTTTTATTATAGGAATTAATTATAAATATTAAATTTTATTAACTTTTTTATATTTTGATTATTTAAAATCAAATATATTATAGATGAAACTATTATACCAAGGCACATTCCAAGTAAAACATCGCTTGGATAATGAACCATCAAATAAACTCTTGAAAAACCTATCGTTAAAGCAATTATTAATGCTATAAAACTATATTTTTTATTAAAGTATAAAAAAATAGGAAAAAGTGCTGCAAATGAGGCTGTACTATGTGAAGAAGGACATGAAAATGAAGTTTCTAAATGCTTTCCAACAGTTATCCAATATTCATTATATAGAGGATCGGCAAATGGACGCTCTCTAGCTATTAATGGTTTTAATATGATGGCACCTATAAATATAGATATAAATAAACTTGATAGCATATTAATTCCACATAATCTAGTTCTTTTTATGAATATAAGTATTATACTAATAGCCATTAAAGGTAATATCTCTCCAAAATTAGTTACAGCGGAAAAAAATAAATCAAGCATTCTGTAATTGTTATGTAAACCATGAGCAAATTCTATTATACTTCTGTCAAATATATTTATGATCTCCATTATTCATTTCCTTTTTTATCAATTTTATTATTATGCTCATTATAATTTTTAGAAATAAAACAGTTAATTTTATATATTGTAATATTATGTTTTGATTTTAATTATTAAGTATTGGATAATAAGTTTTAGATTTATTCAAAATTAGAAATATTATTATAAACTTTCATTAATAAGAATTTTTAATATTTTATATTATTATAAGGATAAACTCAATATAAAGATGGATTGAATCCTATATATATTGAGTTTAAAAAATTAAAGTCTTACAATATCTCTAGTTATTTCTTTCAAACTATGAACTCCACACATAATCATAGCGTCTTCAAGTTCAGAACCAAGCTGAGCAATATAAGATTTTACTCCCTCTTCACCTCCGCCGTAAGCAGCAATTACAAAAGTTCTAGCAATAATAACAGCATCAGCACCAATAGCAAGGGCTTTTAATATATCGGCACCTGTTCTTATACCGCCATCAACTAAGATTTTTATTTTTCCTTTAACAGCATCAACTATTTCTGGTAGTACTTCTGCAGTGGAAGCACATTGATCTAATACTCGTCCTCCATGATTAGATACTATTATTGCATCGGCACCTGCTTCAACTGCTTTTTTAGCACCGTTTACTGTCATTATACCTTTTATTATGAATGGTACTGAAGAAATTTCTTTTATTTTTCTTAATTCATCAATAGTTTTACTTCCTGCTTTTGGAGTAAGATTTTTTAAAAATGGTAGCCCTGCTGCATCAACATCCATTGCCACAGCAAAGGCATTAGCATCTGTAATTAATTTCATTTTTTCTTTAATAACATCTATATTCCAAGGCTTAACCGTAGGTATTCCTATACCATTTTGTTTTTTTATCATATTAGTTGCAGAAATCATTATATTTGGATTAACTCCGTCTCCTGTAAAAGCAGCTATACCTGAAGCAGCACAAGAACTGAGCATTATATCATTATATTCTTCTTCTGTATATTTATCTCCGTAATGAAGTTGAACGGCTCCTATAGGTCCTGCGAATATAGGATATTTAAATTTTTTTCCAAATAATTCAAAAGAAGCATCAACATCTTCATTAGAACATATTGTATCCATATTAAGTCTTATTTCTCTCCACTTATCATAATTTCTAATTGCAACATCTCCTATACCTTTAGCACCTGGACCTGGCATACAGTTTTTACAAACTTTTCCATTACATACAATGCATGCCTTACAAAATCCCATGCAGTCTTTTGCTGCTTCTATAATTTCTTTATAAGTCATGATAAAATTCCTCCAAATACAATTAATTAAACTTAATAATAATCCACATCAATAATACTAAATATAAAAAATAAAACAAGTAAATTATTATTATGTACTAATCAATAATTGTTTAATGTACTAAAAATTATATTTTTAATTTCATTCTAACTCCCCGCCCATTTTACTTTATAATTTCATTTGTCATTTTTTATATTATTTTTCTTTTCAACTTTTATTGTTATTTTAATGCCCGCCCTAGCTTTATTTAAATTTTGGGACTTTAAAACGCACGCAGAACTAAATTAAATAAATTAACTTGATTATTAATGCAATTTTAATGTTAAATAAAATTTAGTTAACCGTGCGTTAAATAGATTTTAAATTTAAAAAAGCTTGGGTGGGGATGCTTTTTCTAAATACACATTGAAAATAGTTTCAATGTGTATTTAAATATCAGCAGTAAAGAATATAGGGCGGGGATGTGAGTAAATTGCTTGAAAATTTACTTTATTTAAAGTTTGACAAAACTTTAATTTTATTAGATAATGTACTGTCAATAATAATTTAGTTATTTGCATTATTCCAATTATGTAAGAAGGTATTTTTATGTTCTCTTATGTTGTTAGAAGATTATTAGTTTCACTTTTGACCCTTTTTGTTATAGTAACAATAACATTCTTTTTAATGCATACTGTACCTGGTGGACCATTTGTAGGAGAGAAACCACTTAGTAAAGTTGCCCTTGAAAACTTAAATAGAAAATACGGACTAGATAAGCCTTTAATAGTTCAGTACGGCAATTATTTGAAAAATGCTCTTAAAGGAGATTTAGGTACTTCTCTAACTAAAATAGGACAGTCAGTTTCAGGTACAATAGTAAGGGCTTTTCCAGTATCCTTTAGATTAGGAATATTTAGTATGTTTATATCTACTACTATAGGAGTTTTGTTCGGTATAGTTGCGGCATTAAGACATGGAAAAATGGTGGATAGAGCTGTAATGGTTGCTGCTACTTTGGGTATAGCAGTTCCAAGTTTTGTAGTTGCTACAGTTTCTATCATTATATTCTCTGTTAAATTAAAATTGCTTCCTGCTTACGGATTTGATTCTTTTGCTCAGTATATAATGCCTGGTTTTGCTTTATCTTTTAGCTCACTTAGTTTTATGGCTAGACTTATGAGAAGTTCTATGCTTGATGTTATTCACCAAGATTATATAAAAACAGCCAGAGCAAAAGGAATATCAAGAGGAATAATAATATTTAAACATGCTTTAAGAAATGCTATTATACCAATAGTTACATATATAGGACCATTAGCAGCAGCTATTTTAACTGGTTCATTTGTAGTTGAAAAAATATTTAATATACCTGGACTTGGAAGGTATTTCGTAGAAAGTATCACTCAAAGAGATTACCCTACAATATTAGGTGTTACAATATTTTATGGTGCATTTTTAATAGCTATGAATTTCTTAGTTGATTTATCTTATGGTGTCATAGACCCTAGAATAAAAATACAGGAATAATTTATATTATTTATTATAAAGGCGGATATTAATTGATGGAAAATAGTTTAGATAAATCATTATTTGTTAAGGCAACTGAAGAAGAAAAATCTTCTGCTGAAGTAAAAAGAGAAAGTGTAACTTATTGGCAGGACGCTTATAGACGATTCAAGAAAAATAGAGTTGCTTTATTATCTATAATTGTAATAGGTATTATAACTATATTTTCTATTATTATACCTATGGTTTCAGAATATGGATATGCTCAAATAAATAGAGGGGTAGAAAATAGTCTTCCCACTTTAGAGCATCCTTTCGGTACTGATACATTAGGAAGAGATTTGTTAGTTAGATGTATGATAGGAGCTAGAATATCTCTTTTAATTGGTATAGTATCAGCTACTTTGGTTGTAATAATAGGTATAGTTTATGGTTCTATATCAGGATATTTTGGAGGGCTTACTGATAGTATTATGATGCGTATAGTTGATATAATAAGTGCTGTACCTACACTTTTGGTAGTTGTATTATTATCGGTTGTGCTTAAAGCTCCTATGGATAAATTGTTTTTACAAAGTGAATCATTGAGGGGAATAGGACTTTTAGGACCAGGACTTTTCAGTATATTTATAGTTATATCTTTGCTTTATTGGACTAATATGGCTAGAATGACTAGAGGACAGATTTTGGCATTAAAAGGTCAGGAGTTTGTAACCGCAGCTAGAGCTTTGGGTACTCCTCATAGCAGAATAATTTTCAAGCATTTAATACCTAATGCTATGGGGGCTATAATAGTATCCGCTATGGTTCAAATACCTAATGCTATATTTGTTGAGGCATTTTTAAGTTTTTTAGGTTTGGGCGTTAGTGCTCCTATGGTTTCTCTTGGATCTTTAACATCAAATGCAGTAAGTGGTGTTTATTCTTATCCTTATCAGCTTCTTTTCCCAGCTGCTTTGATAAGTATTATAATACTTTGCTTCAATTTGGTTGGGGATGGTTTAAGAGATGCATTAGATCCTAGAATGAAGAATAGATAATTAAAAATAGATGATAAAAATTATGAGTATTCAGTAAATGTAATTCATAAATTATATAGCTGGCATATAATTTTTATTATAGTAATAATAAGGGGATAATTTTATATATGGAGAATAATCATTTATTAGAAATCAGAAATTTAAGTGTATCTTTCTTCACACCTCTTGGAGAAGTTAAGGCGGTTAATAATATTTCTTATAGTTTGGATAAATCAAAGGTATTAGGTATCGTTGGAGAATCAGGAAGCGGAAAAAGTGTATCTGCTTATTCCATAATGGGACTTATTGATGAGCCAGGTAAAATTATTAATGGAGAAATCTTATTTGAAGGTACTGATTTGATAAAACTTTCAGAGCATGAAAAAAAGAAAATCAGAGGTGATTCTATATCAATGATTTTCCAAGACCCTATGACTTGTCTTAACCCTGTATATACTATAGGCAATCAGTTAATGGAAGCATTGACTACACATAGAAAAATAAGTAAAACAGATGCCGTTGAGAGAATAGTAGAACTTCTGACATTAGTAGGTATTAATGAACCTAGAAGAAGAATAAAGCAGTATCCTCATGAGCTTTCAGGTGGTATGCGTCAGCGTATAATGATAGCTATGGCACTTGCAGGGGATCCCAAAATACTTATAGCCGATGAGCCTACAACTGCATTAGATGTTACTATACAGGCGCAGATACTTGAACTTATAAAAGATATACAGAAAAAAATACATATGGCAGTTATTCTTATAACACATGATTTCGGAATAGTAGCGGATATGGCTGATGATATTATTGTTATGTATGGTGGTGGAATAGTTGAAAGAGGTACTGTTTTTGATATATTTGAAAGACCTAAACATCCTTACACTTTGGGGCTTTTGAAATCTCTTCCTCGTATTGATATAAAGCAGGACAAACTTATTCCTATAGAAGGTACACCTATAGACTTGCTTAATATGAAAGCAGGCTGTCCTTTCAGTACAAGATGCGAGGAATGTATGAAAGTATGTATTGATAATAAGCCTCCTATAATGGAATTTGATAAGGGACATTTTTCAGCATGCTGGCTACATCAGATGCCTGAATAATGGTTTTTATAATTTATTTTAGTAAATAGAGAGAGTTTTTATGGCACCTTTAATAGAAATACAAGATTTGAAACAGCATTTTAAGATAAAAGGCGGATTCTTCGGAAGAAATATACAAACTGTAAAGGCAGTTGATGGAGTATCTTTTACTATAAATAAAGGAGAAACTTTTGGGCTTGTAGGCGAGTCTGGAAGCGGAAAAACTACATTGGGAAGAACTTTACTTCATCTTTATAAACCTACCAGTGGAAAGATATTTTTTAATGGCGAAGAAGTAAATGATGAAAATTATAGAAATTATGCTAAAAAAATGCAGATAATTTTCCAAGATCCTTATGCTTCTCTTAATCCTCGTATGACTGTAGAAGATATAATAGGGGAGGCATTGGATGTACATAAACTCTATTCTACTAAATATGAAAGAAGAGAAAAGATAATAAATCTTCTTAAACTAGTTGGACTTAATGCTGAACAGGCACAGAGATATCCTCATGAATTTTCAGGCGGACAAAGACAGCGTATAGGTATAGCTAGAGCTTTGGCAGTTAATCCAGAGTTTATAGTTTGCGATGAACCAGTATCAGCATTAGATGTTTCTATTCAGGCTCAAATTATTAATATGCTTTATGATATGCAGCAGGATATGAAACTTACTTATTT
>NZ_JARHYI010000061.1 GCF_029258575.1 Brachyspira sp.
TATATATATAATTTTAATAAAAAAGAAAAAAAATTATTCTATAAAGAGGAGCGTATATCACAAAAATATGATTATAATGATGATGAATACTATAATAATATAGAAACAAGTAAAATATATTATGATATAAACGGAAATTCATATAAAAATTATTCAGATGAAAATATGGAGCCAAATTCACTTTATGAAATCACTAATAATAGATTCGGAGAAAGTTTTTATTATGGAGTAGTAGAAGAACATCAATATGGAGATATCACTACATACACATACGGATATGATATTCCAGCTAGTAGAGATATAAATTTCTCCAAAAGCGATAAAGATAACACAAATTATATAAATAAGGCATATAAATATAGTTTAACACAAGATGAAATAATAAATAAAAATTCTACAGGTATATACTTGTTAAAGACAAAAAATATATATTATGATGAAGAAATAACTAGAATATTATGTTTTCAAAATGAATACTATGATGGATCTTATAGTGATGAAGGAGTAAAAAATTATAATAATTATGGTAATATAGAATTTGTATATAATCCTGAATTTTATTATACCAGCACTATAGCTAAGTATTTAGTACTACCAAAATGCTGGGAGACTAATGACGTTCTTTATTTAAAAGAATATAAATATAAAATAACAAATTATCTTGATTTAAAATCCAAACAAATAATAAAAAAAGATTATAGCACTGTAACTAGTGATTATTTAGATTATTTAAATAGTATAAGTAAATCCAAATCTACCAAAACATATATATATTTGAAAAATTTTTACGATGAGCAGCGCGATATAAAAAACAATGTAAAAAAATATAAAAATACTGAACTAATAGGATTTATACCTTTAGAAATTTTTGAATACTATTTACAATAAAATAATAAAACCTTACAGTATAATTAATAAATAAAAAATTATGCTGTAAGGTTAATAATTTCTTTATTCAAAAAGATTATTCCCGAATTTCATACCCAATTGAATGCCTAAATCAAATGAAGCCAAATTTCTGCTTTCAACTAGTACCAATTCAGAACCCCTTAAATCAATACCAAAATCTGTACCTAAATAAGCACCAACTAAAATAGCAGCTTTCTCATGAACATAGAAAGAATAATCAAATGTTAATTTCACATAAGTAATTACAGAATTTTTCATAATACTGTCTATCTTTGAAGCATTATAATAACCATAAGTTTTAGTACTAATATTATCTATAGTTTCATCATAGGAATGAGTCAAATATAAAGGAATTTTTACACCTACCCCAAATCCAAAAGCAAAATTTTTATAATGAAATTTAGGAAGTATCCCTATAGATAAATTTTCAAAAGTATAATACTCCTGAACTTTTATTTTCTTTTTAGTATCATTATCTTGTGAAGAATTAGCCATTCCAAAAGAATCATGAGAATATCCTAAATCTAATAATAAACTAATTCCTTTATCTTCCTCTGATACCAAATAACCGCCTTGTAAATTTATTCCAGCATCAAAACCAACTATACCGCTTTTTTTGACATAATTATTAATATAATCTCCAGTAGCCTGATTTCCAAAACGAACATTATAAAAACTAAAACTAGCTCCAATGGGAATCATTACTCCAAATTGCCAGCCACTTGTTGCAAATGAAAACTTAGCAAATATCATCATCATAGATAAAATAATAATTGTAATTTTCTTCATAAAAAATTCTCCTTTCAAATTTTCCCTAAAAGATTAAATTATATTTCAGGCATATCTATCTTTTTAGCCTCATGCCATAACTTATCGAGATTATAATACTCTCTTCCCTCTTCAGTAAATATATGAACTACCAAAAAACCATAATCACTTAAATACCAAGCCGACTCTGAATTATTATCATTCTCTGCATAAGGAAGAACACCTTCCTCTTTCAAATCTTTATAAACAGCATCAGAACCAGCTTTCATTTGAGGTGAAGATGAAGCAGTAGCTAATATAAAAAAGTCAGAAAGAGTTGTAACATCTTCCAAATCTAATATAACTATATCTTCGAGCTTCTTATCATATAAAGCTTTTGCTGCTTTAAAAGTTAATTCCTTTGCTCTTTCTTTATCTATAAATTTCTTTTTTCTTTTTTTTAATTTAGTTTCTAAAACATCATTAGTTTCATTATTAGATAATTCTTTATTTTCTTCATTGTTATTGTGTAATTTCATAGTAATCATTCCCCAATATTAATACAACATTATTTAATACTCTTCTATCTGTTTTGGCATATATACGATTTACCCTTCCTTCATTAGCAACCATAAATGCCTTTTCTATTTGTCCGTCCCTAACAAGCACCACGCTTTCATTAAGATTAGTACCAAAATTACCGTACTCCCCAGCAGAAAAACCTCTGTAACGCATTCTAATATTTATTCTGTCGGCAAGTCCTGCAACCATAGTAGCATTTAATACAGTTAAACTTACATCTTCATTATTTAATTCACTTTTTTGAGTTTTAAGCTCAACATACAAAGTTAAATCATCCATCTGTTTAATAAATACATTTCCATCAAATATAGGGACCAAAACACCATTATCATCTATTCTTGCATCTATATTTTCTATTACCAAAGTTCTTTCATTACTATTTGCTAGTATCTCAGTGAAAGCTTCTATATCAGGAGGTCTTAAATTACTTTTTACTTTAGAAAATATAGTGTTTCTCATACTTCTTGCATGAATTATATTTCTAAATTGAGGACTTTGTATTAAACCCATCATAGAATTAATTATAATATCTTCTAATCTGTATAATGTTTCTATATCCTCATAGCCTTTCATAGTTAAGTAATGCAAATATGATATTACTTTTTCTCCTGTAAAAAGCCATTCACCTATATCAAATGAAAGCTCGTATCCTTTCTCCTCATTCTTGTATTCAATAGGCTCTTCAACATACATTTTGATTCCGCCCATCAAATCTATAATATCAGATATTTGATTATTATCAATAGACATTCTATAACTTATTTTTTTATCAACTGAAGTTTCTATAGCTCTAAATACGGCACTTTCTCCACCGTCTTTATATAATTGATTCAATTTTAAAGGAGCATAATTTTTATTTTCCCATAATGCTATATTTCTGGGTAAACCTATAAGCCCTATCCTATTATTTAAACTTGATACGATTCCTACATATGCACCGTAAATTTCTCTGTTATCATCTACAAATAAAATTGCAAAATATAAAGGCTCATCATTTTTTTTAGCAATATTCAATTCGCTTACAAAAAAATAATAAAATAAAGCAATAATAAAAGATACTGAAAATATAATAGAAAAAATAATCAGCATAACAGCTTTTTTATTAGCTTGGCTTATTGTTTTTAAAGCTTTATCATTTATATTTTTTTCATTTTTTTTGTCCATTTTCATTTATATATAATATATTATGTTAATTAAGTTGTCAAATATATTTTTAATAAAATACATTATTAAAAAATGTTTATGTTAACTATTGAAATTGTTAAACTTTATAATATAATATTAGTTATAGAATATAATGGATTTTTAATATGACTTTTTTTAGAAAAATTGTTTTTATTTTTGGACTGCTTATGTCATTAATATCTATAAATGCTTTGATGTCATACCGCAAACCTAAAAAAGAAGAGAATATTACAAAAGATTACTAAAATATTATGTTTTTTTTGAAAAATAAATTTATATTATTATTATTAATATGCAGTATTCCAATATACCCCATTACAATAACAATACTGCCATTTTCAAGTGCCGATCCATTATGGACAGAAGAATATAAAGTAGATGATGGAATTCCAAGAGTACTTGAAGATTCATTGGTAAATACAAAAATGCTTGATGTAACCGATTATGATTTACTTATATCATATTTTGCATCTTATGATATAGTAGCTTCATACAAAACATTGCAAACCAATTTACAATTAGCATCCGATTTTATAAAAGAAACTTTTAATTCTGACTATATAATTACAGGAGAAATATTAAACTTTAATCTAAAAAAAGGTGGAAAAGATATTGCAGATGTAGAATTTAAAATAAATCTTATAGATATAAATTCATTAAAAACTGTCAAATCTTTTACTGATATAGGTACTTATACTTTACCTAATAATAGCCCCGTATATTCAGTAGGAGATACCCTTTTTACGGAAACAGCCCTTGGAAGTGCTTCTTTAATAGCATTAAATAAAATAGCAAATAATATAACAGCATTTTTAGGTAATCCTCCTCTTATGGGAATAGTAACCAGAATAGAAGATAATAAATTATATATAAATCTTGGTAAAAAAAACAATATAAAAAATGGCGATGAATTTAATATATATAAAATAGATAAAATACTTGAATTACCAATTGATAATAATGAAGAAAATAAATCAACTAATATAAGCAATAGTCCAAAAACTTTTATCACTCCTAATAATAGTAAAGCATATAAGTCTGTTAGAACTAATGAAAAAGGAGATGTTTGGTATACAAGTGAAACACTTTACAAATATAGATATTATAAAAATGTAGAAAAATTTGTAGCCTCAGCGAAAGTTATAGAAATCTATGATAATTATGCTATATTAGAAAATAAAGCAAATATAAAAATAGAGCCTATGATGATAGTTAAAATAAAAGATTAGTATAATAATTAAGGAGAATAATTAATAATGATATCTAAACAAAATGTAGTGTACAATGAAATTGAAAAAGATGACTATTATATATATATAAATCAAAATACAAATAAAGGAATATTTACCCCATATTATAAAGGAAGCTGCAACAGTTTTTTATATGATTTTAAATTGGATATATGTAGAACTTTTCATAAAAATGCAAGATCATATTCAATAGTAGATATCTCATTAGATGGTAGTAAAATTATGACTATTTCTGTTACTGGTAATGATTCTCAAAATAATGTATTTAAAATTATTGAAATAGGAACTAATAAAGTATTATTAGAATTAAATAATTTATATGTATATGAAGCATATTTCACAGCCAATCCTAGATATATATTCTTAAGGGCTAGAGAAGTAAATATAATGAAAGTATTCGTTTATGATGTACAAGCTAAAAAAGTTATGTATACTTTAAAAGAAAATATATATCTTATGAACGGATGTTTTAATCAAAAAAGAGACATCTTTACATATCCATCAATTATGGAAAATAGAGTTATAAGTCATTTAAACTTTAATACATTGACAGAAACTAAAGAATTGATAGGATATTCTGAAATTAAAGTTTCTAAAATATTTAGTATGGAAGGAAAAGATTTATTATTACTAGATAATGACGAATCTATTTCTTTATACAGTAACAAAAAGATATTATGGAAAATACAATTTTTATCATTTCTTAATCATTATAGCGGAGGTTTCTTCTATTTGAAAAATGATAATAAAGTATATTTGGATACTCCCGCTATAGTAGAAGAAAAAATGTCTAATAATCAAGTAGATAGTATGATTTTATACAGAATAGATGCATATTCTGGTAATATAGAAACTATACAATTACCTGCAAAAATCAAATATAAAAAATTTACCCATATGTTTGATTATAAATTGATAGACACAGCTGGTAATATATTTGATGTTAAAGACCGAACTGCATATTCATTTCCTATTAGTACGCATAGATAAAAACGATATAAAAAATATATTGATTTTTAAAAAGGAATGTATATAATAACCACTATGATAAAGAGAATATTAATAATATTATTTACTGCTGTTATGCTAGTTTCATGCGATGAAACTTCAAAAGAGAAGCTTGATTGTGAAACTACATTTAGATCGGGAGAACTTTCTGAAAAAGAGTATAATGTGCTAATAAATAAAGGTACAGAATTACCTTTTACAGGAGATTTATTGAATGTAAAAGATGAAGGAGTTTATGTATGCCGAATTTGCAGTACACCTCTTTTCAAATCTGAAGATAAGTTCAATTCTGGAACAGGTTGGCCTAGCTTTGATGATGCCATAGTTGAAAATATCAAATTATTAAAAGACGGTAGTAGAATTGAAGTCGTATGTGCAAAATGTGGAGGTCACATGGGACATGTATTTTACGGAGAGAGATTTACAGACAAAGAAACAAGATACTGTATTAATTCTGTTTCATTAAATTTTATCAACAAATTTACTAATGAAAACTATACAAACAAATAGTGTTAATTTTGTATAATAAAGATACCAAGGAGAATATTGAATGATAAAAAAAACAATAATAACTATCTTATCTTTATTATCAATTATTTCATGTTCGAAGGAACTTAATAGTCAAAATGTCAATAATAATAAGGATAATAATATGAATAATAATATTCCTATACCTGAAAATGTAAAGTATGCATATTTCTCTTCAGGATGCTTTTGGGGAACAGAATATTGGTTTGAAAAATCTAAAGGTGTAGCTTCTGTGGTAAGTGGTTATGCTGGAGGACATAAAGTAAATCCAACTTATCAAGAAGTATGTACAGGACTTACAGGACATTTGGAAACTGTAAGAGTTGCTTATGATCCTGAAAAAACAACTTATGAAGAGTTAGTAAAATTATTCTTTGAAACACATGATTTTACTCAAAAAAATGGTCAGGGACCTGATATAGGTTCTCAATATTTATCAGCAATTTTCTATCAAAATGATGAGGAAAAACAAATAGCTGAAGAATATGTTAATAAATTAAGAGAAAAAAAATATGATGTTGCCACAACTATAAGAGAATATAAAAACTTTTATGAGGCAGAAGATTATCATCAGGATTATTATGCTAAAAAAGGTGCTATACCTTACTGCCATTTCTACACAAAAATATTTTAAAAAAATGATAGGCTTTAAATTACAAATTTAGAGCCTATTTTTATATCATTTTTAATTATTTTCTTTTCATAGTTAATATAACAACTTCTGGATAAGCAAATAATCTAAAAGGAAGAAGAACAGTACCTATACCGCAAGTTATATAAACTTTGGTGTTACCATAATCCATTAATCCATAAACAGCAGGAAAAATCGGATATTCTCTATTTTTATTTATAGTTTCCCAAAAATCCATAGGTAAAAAACTTATTTGAAGTCCATGAGTATGTCCTGCAAAAAAGAAATCTATTAATTTATTATATCCACCTTCTCTAGCTCTCCTTAAAGGTATATTAGGTTCATGAGATAAAACTATATGAAAATCTTCAGGCTCAACATTACTAACAGCAATATCAAATCTTACATCATCAGTTAAATAATCGCCTACCCCTCCTATAGATATATGCTCTCCCATTTCATTTGTAATAAATAAAATATCATTATCAATAACTTTAAATCCATTGGAATATAATGAATTGGATACATCTTCTGTACTTTCCCAATTATCATGATTTCCTAAAACAGCATATTTTCCGTATCTAGCCTCTAATCCTTTTATTCCATTATAAAATTTTAATGTATGTTCTTTATTATAACGTTTAAACTGATGCGGAGCAGTATAAATATAATCTCCTGCAAATAATATAATATCAGGACTATTAGTCATTATCAAATCTGACATTTTTCTTACATGACTTTCAGGTATATAAAGACCAGCATGCATATCAGCTGCCAATGCTAATTTAATACCGTCAAAACTTACAGGTAAATCTTCAAACTCTAATGTAATATATCTAACTCTCATAGAATGAGATACTTTATACATATAAAAATTAAGTATAAATAATAATACTATGATTATCAAAATTGTTATTTTCTTTTTTTTTGATATTTTTTTTAAGAATTTCATTCCCATACTCCTAAGTTCATTCTATATTATAATTTGATATAAATATAGATAGTATAGATGATAATAATATTATAGATATAGTAAATATTAAAAAATTAAATATAAAAGTAAATAAAATAAATACTGCTATCATAGATATTATCAAAGATATAAGTAAAGATATTATATACAATTTATTTAATATTTTTTTAGACTGTTCATTAAAATATATTGATAATCTTCTATAAAACACTGTAAGTAATGAAGAAGATAATAAAGAAAGAGAAAATGTCAAAGTAATTATAAACATAAAAGTAATATTTATAATTAAATTATTATTTTCAAAATAGTATTCTCTATCAGCATAAACAGCTTTCAAATTATTAACATTTATAATATAACTATCGTTCAAAAAAGAATATATATCATCATTATTAGAAAAGACAATTATACTTTCATTATAAGGAGATTTATCCCCTTCTTTAAGGTATATAAAACTATTCATAGCAGTTATATCACCTATAATATCATAATTCTTATCCTTCAAATCATATATACCACTTACATAAAAATATCCTGTTTCAAGCCAACCTCTTGAAGACTTGGCTATTAATGATAAAGCATCCCCTATATTTAATTTCAAATAATCAGCTAAATCTTTTCCTATTATAATTTCTCTTTTAGGACTTTCAAATATATTTCCTTCAACTATAATATTTGATACACTTACTCCATTTTCAAGTATATTTTTTTCATAGGCATAAACTCTTGAAGATATACTTCCTGTTCTTATAACAACACCTACAGGAAAACTTAATACTGTTTCTATATCAGCATATTCATCATAAGAAGCAATTTCTTTGAATAACATATTAGTTATACTATTACTTGTACTTATAATAGAAGAAGAATCTATAGAACCATTAAATAAAAATGTGTTTTTTGATATATTATTTTTTACTATTCTAATAATTTTCTCAGAATATACATTATCCGAATCATTTTTTACTGTACTATTTGCAAATTCAAAAAATGATAAATACAATGCCATAAAAACAAATATATAACAGAATACTATTCCAAACATTATCAATATATTTTTATTATTACTGTACTCTTCATCTGATATAAATATTCTCTCCCATATTGAATATTTCACATTAGATAAAATGACTGATAATATATTTAGAAAAAATAATACAATATATATATAATTGAATCCGTTTCTATAAATTAAAATATATATTAAAGAAGATATTACAAAACCAGCTGAACTAAATAATAATTTTTTTTTTAATAATTTTTTATAATTATGAATATCATAAGAATTAATAAATATAAATACTGAAAATAAAATAAACAAATACATTAATATTATACATACTTTATATTTATGATAATTCTTATTGTTATTGTATTTATCTCCTAAAATATCTTTTTTAGAATAGGCAGAAAAATCATCAGAAAAAATTTCTTTTATATTACTATCATAATTTATTAATTTTTCATCTTTTATATTTTTTTTGATATACATTTCAGTAGCAGCATTTTCTAAACCTACAAATTTATTCAAATGCTTTATATCCGTAAGTGCATAATTATAATTCAATTTTTCAGATACTTCTATTATTGTATATTCTTCAGCATTATAATGTCCCGTTTTGGTAATAAGTTTTAATATTATAGTATCATTTGTATTAACATCTAATATTGAAGATATTGATTTACTTATTATAATAGAATTATCAGCATCAAAATTTTTTAATGTACTATTGTTTAAAATACCAAAAACCTTGTCATCATTTTCTATATCCACACCATTTATTACAATTTCTTCCTCTCCCAAATGAGATATTAAACTAGCTCTGTATTTTAATCTTGATGCTATAGGAGATGATTTAAATATTTCCTTTAACTTTTGCTCTTTTTGCTGATAATCAAATATATAATAATCATCTAATATATAATCTCTTGAGTCTTTATAATTATTATTCATTATATTAATATAGCTTAAAGAGGTATCAGTATTATTTAAATAATTTATATAAAATAATGTTATGAATGTAACTATCATTGATATCATACAAATAAGTATATTAATTTTTTTCATAAACATTCCAAATAAAAGATAATATTAAGATTATATCTTAATAGCAATTTTTGTAAATAGTATACATTATTTTTTGACAATATGTATTATATTTAAATATATAATATTAAATACGACATATATAGCCAGCATTTAATATAAAAATTTAATTATTATTAAAATAAAGATGCTATTTTATTAGTATCAAAACCTATAATTTTTGTAACTATAAAAAACATATTTCTAGTACTCTCTTCCATTTTATGTCTATCTTACAAATATCCTTCTACTTTAAGATTAACTTTAGTAGGTTGAGCAAAATTAAAGCCTGTATATTCTTTATACAAATTAATATACTCACCTTCCATATCTACAGGATAATTTTTCATATCTGTATAATTACTGAAAGCAGAGAATCAGCATAATGAACAAAATCCCCTTCAAAAGTTTGAGTGTTTGAAGTTAATTGATTTTCCGATGATTCATTATTTTCAATAGCTACAATTCCATCTAAAACTGTACTTTCTGAACTTTCTGTTTTACCATAACATGAAACGCAAGTACAAAGATAAAAAAATAATTAATAAATATAACTTTTTCATTTTTACCCTATTTTTATTTGATTATTTTTTCTTAAAACAATAATAATAAATAATAATAAAAAAAGGAACATTATTAAATGCTCCTTTTGTGAAAATACCATCTATTAATATGAATTAATCTAACTTTCTCATTTGAGGGAAAAGAATAGTATCTCTAATACTTCCTACATTAAGGAATAGTATAGCCATTCTATCAATACCTATTCCAAGTCCGCCTGTAGGGGGAAGTCCGTACTCTAATGCATTGATATAGTCTAAATCCATATCCATAGTTTCATCTTCGCCTCTTGCCTTAGCTTTTAACTGTTCTTCAAAACGCTCTTTCTGATCTATAGGATCATTAAGCTCACTGAATCCGTTTGATATCTCCATACCGCCTACAAATAATTCATACCTCTCTGTAATTTCAGGATTATCTGAATAAGATTTTGAAAGAGGAGAAACTGCTTTAGGATAGTTAATAACAAATGTAGGCTGAATAAGTTTTTCTTCAACTTTCTCTTCAAATACTGAAACCATTACTCCCCATTTAGAAGGTTTAGTCTTTGAAGTGTCTATTTCAACCCCTATTGATTTAGCTTTTTCTAATGCTTCATCATCTGTTTGTATAACATTAAAGTCAAGTCCTGAATGCTCTTTTACCAAATCAACCATAGACACTCTTGCAAATGGAGGCTCGAAATTAATCTCATAATCTTTATATTGAGTAGTATATTTTCCATTCAATTTTAAACATACCTTAGAAAACACTTCTTCCACCAATTCCATAACCTTGTGGAAATTAGCATAAGCCATATAAGCTTCCATCATAGTAAATTCTGGATTATGCCTTGTTGATATTCCTTCATTACGGAAATTTCTATTAAGCTCAAATATTTTATCAAAGCCTCCTACAATCAATCTTTTCAAATAAAGTTCAGGTGCTATTCTCAAATATAAAGTCATATCCAAAGTATTATGATGAGTAACAAAAGGCTTAGCTTTAGCACCTCCAATTAACGGATGCATCATAGGTGTTTCTACTTCCAAAAATCCGTTTTCTATCATCACTTCTCTTACAGCAGAAACCATTTTTGAACGTTTAATGAATGCCTCTTTTACATCATCATTCATTATCAAATCAACATATCTTTGTCTATAACGAAGTTCTGTATCTGTAAGTCCATGAAATTTTTCAGGCAATGGATTTAATGATTTTGTAAGAAGTTTTAATTCATTAGCATATATTGTTATCTCTCCTGTTTTAGTTTTAAAAACACTTCCTTTCACTCCCACAATATCGCCTATATCTATTAATTTTTTGAAAACTGTATTATAAAAATCATCACCTACTTTATCTTTTTGTATATAAGCCTGAATAATTCCTGAAGCATCTTTTATAGTTAAAAATGAAGATTTACCCATTACCCTATAAAGCATGATTCTTCCTGCAATAGCAACTTCTGTTTCATTTTTTTCTAACTCTTCAAATTTATCTGCTATATCCTTCGATTTATAAGTTACATCATAACTATTAGGAAATGGATTAATTCCCATATTTTTTAAAGTACTAAGTTTCTCTTTTCTGTTTTCTTTTTCTGCTGAAGTATTTTTTTCATTTTGCATATTTTCAGAATTATTTTGATTTTCTGACATTAATTTATCCCTCTTAAATTATTTGCTATTTCAAAATAAAATAACATAAAAAATTTTTCTATAAATATATATTAAAAATAGAAAAAATTCTATAAAAATTATAAAAAAAGAATAGTTCAAATAATAGTATAACATAAATTTTATTATTGAAGTTATAACATTTATTTATTGATATTTTTTCTATAATATATTAATATTAATATAAAATGTATTATAGTTTTAAGAAGATATAATAATGAAAAAGCTTTTATATGTGTTTATTTCAATGCTGATTATATCAGCATTCGCCTACTCTTTCCCATACAATATGTACACAGGTATGACTGGAGCACTGCGTTTGGGCGGTACAATTTATATAAATAATGATAGAATAGGAGTAAAAAATAAATACACCTTCTCTACACCTATTATGCTTAATTTTGGGGTGTTCAGAAACTTTGATATATTTGCTAGAGTTCTGCCTATGACATATACACCAAAATTGGGAGTTGGAATAGAAGGACAGCCTCAATTTTCTATAATGCCTAGATTCCAATTTTTTAACGGATTCATAGGAGCATTAGAGGTATTATTTCCTGGTTCATCTAAACAAAAATTCGGACTTAATCCACAGTTGCATTATTTGATAGGATTAGGCGACTTCTTTACAGTCTTTTTGAATTTTGAGCTTCCTATGTATTTTGATGATCCTAGAGGAGTAGTTGAATCTATAAGATTAAAAACTGCTTTAGGTGTTTATCCTGGTGCTTTATTCGGATTCTCTTTGGCTGGTATATATTTGGAATATCATATAGCTTATGATTTTTACAACAATGCTTTTCTATATCTCAATCGTTTAGGATTAGGTGTTTATTTAGTACTTAACAGCGATGCAAGTCTTTCATTAAACTTCACTCCGTATTTGGAGCAATTAGCAAGCGGTTTCTATTTTGGTATAGGAGCTTCTCTATCATATACATTTGATTTTAGTAAATTCGTAAGATAAGACTTTTTTCATAATATAATAGAGTATAAAAAAATACATACTAATAACTTTTTAAGCTAATAGTATGTATCTTCATTAATTATAATAAAAAATATATTATATTATTTTTTGAAATGCTGAACTCTACCAGGTTGACCGCTAGCACTAAGTTCACATTCACTAGTGTTTTTAAAATGAAATGTAAGTATACCAAAATGAGAAGCTTGAGTTCCAGACAAATCTAATTTAATAGAATATGAACCTACTTCTTTATTTTTGTCTGCTTCCCAATTTTGTATAGTTAAATTACCAGGCACAGATTGTCCGCCTACAGTTAAAGTCATCTTACCGTCACTGGATATTTTAAAGCTATCACTTGTAAGTCCTTCATCAGTACAATTCCAAGTACCAACTAAATCTGCAGGCTTAAAACTTGTAGGATTTTGTTTTGATTTACAGCTTATTGAAATTAAAGAAATTAAAAAAAATAAGCTCATCAATGATAAAATTTTGTTGATTTTTTTGTTCCTAAACATAAAGAACTCCTTTAAAAAAAATTTATAATAATCAAAGATGATTATTTGGCAATGTTTTATTATTATTAGAAAAAATAAATGCAATAAAGATATTGATGCTATTTTATTTAAAAATTCAGATGCTTGATGCTTGATGCTTGATGCTTGATGCTTGATGCTTGATGCTTGATGCTTGATGCTTGATGCTTGATGCTTGATGCTTGATGCTTGATTGGATTAAGCTAATGGTATTAAATAATATCGTATATTCCATATTTATATAGTATATTGCAATAAAATATTTTGTCAAGAATAAATAAAAAATATTTTACGAAATAGAAATATATATGATGAATAATTTTTGTTTAAGTTCCATAGATATTGCACACTTTTAGTTTAAAAAAAATGAGATATTCCTTATAATTTAAATTGCTAAAAAAAACAAAAAGGAATATCTATGAAACAGTATAATACACAACAGA
>NZ_JARHYI010000090.1 GCF_029258575.1 Brachyspira sp.
AAAACATTTTCTTTATAATATAGATCTAATTTATTTTTTACTAAACTTATATAATAGCGGGACATCCAAATTTCTAATGTACTATTTAAATAATCATATATTTTTGTCATAAGATCATTATTTCTAATATTATTTATATCAGATAGTCCAAATTCTAAAACTTCAACATCTTCCATAGCTTGAATGCTAACATTATATGGCTCACTAGTTGCTAAATTTACTAAACCTATTATATGTCCTATATTGTATTCCATATAATATTTATCAGAATTAATTGCAAAGGACATAGCTTTTCCTTTTGTAATTATATAGAAAGAATCTTTAGGATAATTACCTTGCTCATATATAAAAGATGATTTAGGAAATTTTATAGTTCTATTATTCATAATTAATATTTTATTTTTTTATATATTGTAATACTTTTTTTTAAAAATACAATAATTACATTATTATTTTCGAAAATTAACTATAATTTATTATATATGAAATTATTTTATTCTGTTTCAATTTTATATTCATCAAAATATTTTTTTATATTTGTTATTATAATATTATTAAAGCTATCAAATTCTACATGATTTATAGTTTTTAAAGTATTTTTTATCTCATCTATATCAATATCCTTATGCAGCATATTCTTTATATCTTCCATTTTATAATATAGTTTTATATATTCTTTATTATAAAATAAAGTTTCGACTTTTAAAAGAGAGTAGATAAATACTATTAAAGTATCTTTAAAATTTGATTTTTTTATAGCTTTAATCTTTAATATAGTACTAACAACTTTCATAGATATCATTCTTACAATTTTTAATCTTATTTCCTTATCATAGCATATTTGTTTTATCAATTCATCTCTACTCATAATATCTATAATTGAATCTTCCAAAACTATTGCAGTTGCCGATAGGGGAGTGTATTCTAATTTTGGTCTTGAAGAATCTATGATATATTCTTTAGGATAAATTATTCTTGTAGAATAATCAGAATCTATTATATTATATATGCCAACTCTTCCTGATCTTATATAATATATATTATTATTGCTTCCTAATTCAGAATATAAACAATAGCCTTTATATATTTTATAAGAATTATTATTTATATGTTGAGGTTCTTTTACCTTATCTATGCTTTTAATAAAATTTTTTACTTTATCAACATTATAATCAGAATTGAATAGTTTTATATAATCAGAACATATTTTATAGCTTGCATCTTTAAATCCATTATTCTTATAGATATTAGCTATAGTTAATATATCCTCTTTATTATATAAATCCATTTTATTTTTAACTATTTCAGTGTAGTATTTACTCAACCATATTTCAAATATAAAAGATAAATAATGTGATATTCTATTTATTAAATGTACATTATTGATTTTAGTGATATATTTAGTTTTTATTTTCCACAATTCAGTATCTTCTATAGTTTCTATTGTAGAATAATAAGGTTCTTTGGATACAGAAGATATTAATCCTATGATATCGCCTCTTTTATACATATATGTTTTTTCATAGAAATCGTTATAAGCTATAACTTTTCCACTTGAAATTATATAAAAATAATCTTCAGCATTCTGAGCATATTTTAATACTATTTTTCCTTTTTTATATTTTACTAACTTGTATTTTTCCATAATTAATATATTTTAACATCCTTCATATCAAAATTATAATACTTATAAAAATTATGTAAACTATTTTGAATATATAATTATTATTAACTTTGACTGTAGTTTTCTTCTTTAAGGGCTTTTATTTTAAGAATAACATTATTTACTTTAATGGAAATCATTCTAACAAAATTGATTTTCAATAATTTGTTTTTATATATCATTTCTATTAATTTAATATTAGTCCTTACTATTAGTGTAGAGTAATAAGGCTCATAAAGTAATGCAGATACTATTTCTAATATATATACTATATTAAATTCAAAATTAATCATTATTTAATATCGTTTTTTCATTGCGAAGATTATTATCTGAAAATAGAATTTCATATTTAATCCAATGATTTTTATAATAATCCTATAATATAAATTTTCTAACATCATATTTATATGTATATTGATTAGATAATATTTGTCAAATTATCTTTTAATTATTTATTATTTTAAGATATTCACTTTCATTATGTATTCTATCTAAAGCGGTAACATAATATATATAAGTTTTTTTTGAATTTATAGTTTTATCCTTGTATGTTACTTTTGAGTTAATATTAAAATTTGTTCTTCTTATTTTATCTATTAATTCTATTCCTACCTCTCCTATGGTTTCTCTATATACAGCATAATATGAAGAATATGAAGGAAGAAGATGACCATATTTATCTAATTTATATTCGTTTGGGTCTGTAAATGATATTTCCATACCACCGAGCACTTTTTTAATAGATGGATTTTCTAATTTTAGAGGAGTAGTATTAATATTTTTCATAGTATTCATTGTAGGTACTATGGATTTGAATATATAATTATTTTCTTTTATATATTTTATGGCATTATTTCCAAAATTTCCTGTATCTCTATCTTTTTTATACATGTTATGCATAGTAAAAAATGCTGAGCCTTTAATATATCCATTTCCAATCTCTCTTATATAATCTATCTGTTTTGAAAGTAAATCAATATCATGCCAAGGTTCTATATTTGTAGCACTTCCCATCCTATATAATGCATGACCTATATATATATCAGCCAGTTTTCCATTACTAGATTTCTTTGCTTCATCTACCCACCATTTTATTATTTTATCAAAAGGAACCGTTCTATGTTTTGAACTCCAATATACTTGAGGTATTATAGCATCAATATACATTCTATTTAATCCGTCTTTTTTAGAAGCATTATTTAAACTAGAAGTTTTTTCCCCATTAAGCATCCATAAAAGCACATCAGCATGCAAAGCATCAAAATTAGGATTGTATGATTTTGTATCGCTGCCATATTTACTTCCATTGTAGTCTGATAATTTTTCCTTATTTCTCCAAACACCTGCAGGAGATATAGTCCATTTTACATAAGGCTTTCTGGATTTTATTTCTTTGTATAAGTCGCTTACAAGCC
>NZ_JARHYI010000122.1 GCF_029258575.1 Brachyspira sp.
ATTGTCTATAATTAAAAATTAATATATTATAATATTTTACTATTTATATTGAAATATAGTTTAATTATAGTTATAATCATTATTAAAAAATATATATTTTATAATTTGGACACTATGAGAAAAAGAGTATTTTTTATTTTTGTATTTTTACTAATAATTCTATTTAATTTATCAGCACAGACATCAGAAGAGTTGCCTCCATATCCTCCTGAAAATCCAGAGGTTATTCCTATCAGTGAAATTTATGAGGGAATGGAAGGAGTAGGATATACAGTTATACATGGTACTAATGTAGAACCTTTCAAAGTAAAAGTTCTTTCTATTTTAAAAAAGAGATGGCATAACAGTGATGCTATACTTATACAATGCGAAGGTCTTAATTTAGAACATTCAGGAACTGTTGCAGGTATGAGCGGATCTCCTATATATTTTAATGGTAAAATAGCTGGAGCTTTAGCTTTCGGCTGGAATTATGCAAAAGATCCTATAGCTGGAGTTACACCTATAGAGGAGATGTATAAACTTTATAATGATACCAATGCCAAAGCACCTGTTTTGGGTTTTGCAAATGATAATTCATTAAAAACACCATTGATATTTTCAGGTATAAGCAGTAAATCATTTGATGAATATTCAGATTCTTTTGAGAAAAATGGATTTTATCCTATGCAGGCAGGCGGTTCTGTTTCAGATACAAATCAAGCTACTAAATTCCTATTTGGAGATTCTGTTGCTATAGTTTTGGCAGATGGAGATGTATCACTTGCTGGAATAGGTACTGTTTCTCATACAGATGATGAAAAATTTCTTCTTTTTGGGCATTCTATGTGGTCTAAAGGAAGATTAAGAGCACCTGTATCAAGGGCATATATTAATCATATAGTGTCTTCAGTTTCTTCATCTTTCAAATTAGGAGCTGCTTATTCTAATTATTTGGGATATACAGTTTATGATGGAGCATTCGGGGTTTCTGGTGTTTATGGAGAAATACCTGATAATACTATGGTTCCTGTGAAATTAGAAATAGAAGATCAAACTTTTTTAACTAGAGATTATAATTTTAGAGTATTAAATGATCCTTCATATTTCTCTGATATATTATCTATGGCATTATACAGTGCTATAAGTTCTACTGCAGGGGAAGGTGAAGAGGGTGTATTTAGTGTTAGTTATGAAATAGAAACAGATTATTTTGAAGAACCTTATAAGGTTAGCGATAGAATATTAGCTTATTCTTCTACTGATGCTTTTAAATCTGCTATAAAACAGTTAATAGCACCTGTAGATTTCTTTATATATAATAATTTTAATAGAGTTGGAATAAAATCAATAAAATTATCTGTAAAAAGAAATAATCTTGAATATGCATTTTTGAATGATATAACTCTATTAGAACCTAGAGCAGTAGCTGGAGAAACTATACATTTAAGAGTAGGTGTTACTCCTTATGGAAAAGAAAAACAGTACATAGATATACCTGTTAAACTTCCAGTTAATTTAAAAACAGATGTTTATAGTATTTATGCGGCAAATGAATATATTTACAATTATGCAGAACAATTATTTATGCCTAGTAAATATGAAATAAGAAATTTAGATGATGTTATGCGTGTATATGGAAAGAGTTATGATGACAGTTCTTTGCGGGTATGGCTTTATTCATCATCTAGGGGGGTTCAAATAGGAAAAGATTTATATCCTACACTTCCTCCTTCCAAATATGGTATAATGGCTAAAAATGCTACTTCTGACAAGGCTGCTGTTATTACTGCTATTGATGGAAAATATCAAATGCCATGTTCTACACTTGGATTAATGAAAATAGATATAATAATTGAAGGGGCTAGAAAATATGAAAATCGCTAAGATAATTTTTATATTACAATCAATATTAATATTAACTTCTGCTGATGTTTTTGGAGTAGTAACTAGAACTTTATCCAGTACAAGAAGAGGTTTTTTTGATAATGGTATATATGATGGAATGATGCTTACAGAGCAAGGAAGTTTGACTCTGGCTCCTCTTATAGAACAAAATGGGGCTATATCTGGAAAGGATATTTGGAAAATGTATCCTGCTAATAATGGCGATATGTTTGCAGCAATTAGCGGAATGGGGGCTGAACTTTATAAAAGAGCTGCTGATGATACCAATTTCACATTGTTTGCATCAGAAAATAAGGAAAGTGCATTTACGGCTGTTATAAGTGATAATGAGGGAAATATATATACTGCTACAGGTCCTTATGCTAAAATAATAAAATATGATAGTCAGGGTAATGAGCTTTGGAGACAGTCTTTAGATGATACTTATGTATGGGATATGAAATTTGATGATAATGGAAATTTGTTTGTAGCAGCAGGAGGAAATAATGCAAGGGTATTAAGAATAAGTGCTGATGGAAAAATAAGAGAAATTTTAAAGACCGAAGAACAGCATGCTATGTCTTTATTTTATGATAAAAATAATAATAAACTTTATGTAGGAACAGCTGGTAGAGGACTTGTTTTATGTATAGATTTATCTACAAATTTAGAAAATCCTTCATACAATGTACTTTATGATACTGCCGAAAATGAAGTTTATGCTATAACTGTAGATAATATAGGTAATTTATACTTTGGTACAGCTACTAGACAGCCTGCTTATTTAATACTTCCTTCTATAATAGATGGTGATAAAAGACCTGATGAAAGAGAAAAAGAATTTAGAAATTCTCTATATAAAGCTGATACTAACGGTACAGTTCAAAGATTATTTTTCTTAAATCAAACATTAGTATTGGCATTAAGCAGTGATAAAGATAATAATATATACTTCGTTACTGGAGATACAGCTGATATATATAAAATCAATGGTAATGATGGACTTTTATCTTATATAGGTGGATTAAAAAATAAAATACTTTCTACATTTGCCGTTTCTGAAGAGGGACTTTATTTTGCCATATCAAAAACTGGAGAAATATACAAAATAAAACATGGTTATCCTAATAAAGGAAGTTTCACAAGCGATACATTGGATATGAAACTTTTAAGTAAATTCGGAAGTTTAAATTCTATGACAACTATTCCTGATGGTGCTAATATATCCGTTGAAGTGAGAACAGGAAATGTGGCAAGAGTTGATAATACTTGGAGTGAATTTACAACTGTTGCTAATGATGGTAAAGTAGATGTTCCAGAGGGAAGATTTATGCAGTTTAAAGTTACAATGGAAACAACTGATACAGAGTATACTCCTATTTTAAATTCTATGGATTTTACTTATGTTGAAAATAATTTATCTCCTGAAGTTTTAAATGGAGGACTTACAACATATTATCGTCAGCAGAATGATTCTTCTGAAACTTCTAAAAGTCCTCAATTGGAAGAAAATGAAGCTATGGTTTATTGGAAGGGCTCTGATCCTAATGGAGATAAATTAATATATGATTTAGAATATAGATTAAAGGGTGAAAAAAATTATAGAAAATTAGCTAGTAATTTAGAAACTTCATATTATAAATTTAATTCATATTTAATGCCTTCTGGTATATATGATTTTAGAATTACAGCAAGTGATAAATATGATAATCCTGTAGGTCAGATAAAAACAAAAACTCTAGAGGTGTTCAATCTTAAATATGATAATGATCCTCCTGAAATATTTGATTTTAATGTTATAGGTGAAAGTGCTAATAGAAAAATTACTTTTAGAGCAGAGGATAAGCTTTCATTTATTAAAACTGTTAGATATTCAACAATAACAGGAGAATGGAAATATATCATTCCTGATGATGGTTTATTGGATTCTATGAATGAAACATTTTCCATTAATATAGAAGATGCTGAGGCTGGTTCTGTTACTATTGAAGTTATGGATACAGATGGAAATACGAAATACTATTCTTTCTTAATATGATTGTTAAGAGGACAGTAGATATATTTATTTACTGTCCTTTTTAATTAATTTTTTATTTATCATCATAAATATTATAACTGCTATTTGATTTTAATATTTTCCTATTCAAAATCCAATAGGTTTTTCATTTTCTAATGCTATTCGTGTAAAAGTTTAAGAGTTTAGAAAAGTTAATAATTTAATTCTGCAACAAGTTTCGTATTTTTATAAGATAGTATTTTATCGAATACAAATGCTTTCATGGTAATATTTAGTAATTTGTCAAAATCACAGTCTATATATTCTCTATAATAAATTGTTCTATTCATATTTAATAATAAAAAAAGTGATTCATATCATTAAAGATTTCTCTCATACTTCCTCTTAAAACTTTTGCATTAGGTAGAGATTGAATAAATTGGCTTCCATAAGTTTTTGTATATAATCTTTTATCAAGAACAAATACAACGCCTCTGTCATCTTTGCTTCTTATAAGACGTCCGAATCCTTGTTTAAATTTTATGACAGCAAAAGGAAGAGCATAATCTAAAAATGCATTTCCTCCATTTTCTTCTATGTATCTATATCTTCCTTCACTTATAGGATCCGTAGGCACAGCAAAAGGAAGTTTTGGGATTATAACAACTTCTAGATTTTTTCCAGCAACATCAACACCTTCCCAAAATGAATCTACACCATAAAGCACATTATTTGAAGATGCTTTGAACATATCTAGTAAAGTATGTCTATGTATTGAAGCGGTTTGAGCTAGGGCATTTATATTTTTGCTTTTTAATTTCTCTGATGTTTTATCATATACACTCATAAGTGATGAAAAAGAAGTAAAAAGGATAAAAGTTCTTCCTCCTGTTATATTACATACATCTAATAATACTTTTGAAGTGAAATCATTGAATGTATCTGCGGCAACATCAGGCATATCATTAGCAATATATAGTCTTGCATTATCCTCATAATTAAATGGAGATTCTAAATATATTTCTATTTTTTTATTTTTTTCTATATAATCAAAACCTAATCTGTTTGAAAAGAAATTGAAACTCTTTGAAACTGTTAAAGTGGCAGAGTACATTGCAACGGTATCGAATCTTGAATAAAGGAAGTCATTTAAATTTTTAGCAACGGTTACAGGAGTTAAATGCCAATTGAGAATGAGATTTCCTTTTTTTGTGAGTCTTGTTTCAATCCATCTTATATACTCATCTTTTTTATAATCTATTGCCGAGTTTAATGATACTAATTGTCTTTTAAGTCTTTCTAAATAGGCATTTGACATTTGTGCTATCTCTTCATAATCAAAATCTTTTTCTATAGCTATATCAAAAAACTTTTTATATAATTTATCACATATATTTACAAGAGAAGTGATAGAAAGGACAATTTCTCTTAGAGGTTTTAATCCCTCATTTTGCCAATGCTGAGTCATTACAATTTCAGGGCTTATTCTAAATTTATATCCTAATCCTTCTTTAGTTTGAATGTTTTTATGACAGTATGTCATGAATTCCTTTGACTTATCTTCAACTACATTTCTTACCCTTGAAGTTAAATCATGAGCTTTATTTATAAAATCTGCTATTTCATCATACTCATGCTTTTCTATTAATGATTTTTTTTCATTAAGCATATTATTAATATTTTCTAGAACACCGAGTCTTTTATTTTTCTTTATTCTTGAAATATAGAAAAGTGCTTTTAATATTCCATTTTTACTTCCTTCATCTCCAAAATAGCTGGAAGCAGAATGTTCAAAATTATGTGCCTCATCAATTAGAACTTTTGTGTATCTTGGAAGTAGGCTATATCTTCCAGCAGTTTCAGCATAAAGCGATAAATCAGCACAAAGTATATGATGATTAACTATTAATAATTGAGCTGAGTTTAATTGCTTACGCATTTTATAAAAATAACAATCCTCTAAATATTCGCATTTTCTATGAGTACAAGTATCAGTATCACAGCATACCATTTCCCATAATTCGCCTTTGGGTTTGTATCCTAAATCTGTTATAGAGCCATCTTTTGTTATATTAAGCCAATTATCTATATCTTCAAAGAAATTTATCTGTTCATCAAAATCTAATTTATCAGTATCATTTAAATTATCTTTTACTTTTTTAATACATACATAATTATTTCTTCCCTTTACCAAAGCGTATTTTACACTAGGAGCAATTCCTCCTATTATAGAAGGTATATCCTTTGAAATAATTTGTTCTTGAAGGTTGATAGTATTAGTAGAAATAGCTATTCTAGTTTTATTTTCTTTCAGCCATAATAGGGCAGGTATTAAATATGCAAAAGATTTTCCAATTCCTGTTCCAGCCTCTGATATTAAATGTTTATTATTATTAAATGCTTCGATAGTAGCTTCAACAAGTTCCGTTTGTTCTTGTCTGTATTCGTACTTTTTTAATAATTGACTTAAAAGACCATTTTCTGTAAACATATATAATGCATCTGGTACATCTATAGTTTTAACATTTTCTGATTTTATAGGCTTTACAACTTCATAATAATCATCAACATCATTATTAACTATATAAAAACCAACTCCAGCATTATTACCAAGTTCGCTTGCTATAGCTAAATCTGCTCTTGAAGGAGTAAGCTGTCCTGAAGGATGATTATGAATAACAGCATCGAATTCCAATGATAATGATATTATAGCAGGTACAGAGTCTTTATTTCCTCTAGCCATAACTTCTATATAATCTAAAATACCATAAGCATTGAAATTTATGCCAAAGTATACTTCATTACCATAGGCATCCACTATAGCCTTTCTCATATAACTAATTGCATCTATGGAAAATAGATTATCTATTTCTTTTGTATAATTATTATTCATATTAGTATAATAATATAGTATATATTGAAATCTTTGTCAATTATTTATTATTATTATTTTGCATTCTTTTGTAAAAATGGCTTTATATATTATTTATGAGCCAAAGTATTATTAGAAACTATGCTTTCATTTGTTATATTATAGACGAACATAGTTTTTACACTTTCATTTGTAAGAGGAGAGTAGAAATCATGTATAAGTTCATAACCTTTTTTTATAGCATTAGTATCATAAGTGCTGTATACATAATTGCTTGATAGAGAAGGCATACTGATACTAGGATTTTCTTTTATAGGTTTCATAATTATTTCAAATCCATTTTTTCTAAAGAATGCATAATATGTAGGTATGTAAGAGAAATTTATCTCTTTATTTTCATTTATCTCTAATGAGACTACAGTACCTATATCAAGATGCGGATATCTTCCTTTATGATTTGAAACAAAATTACCAAGAGAATATATTATTATTCCGCTATGATTAGTACCTTCATAAATTTCTACAGGTCTTGGGACATGAGGATGATGTCCAACTATTATGTCAACTCCATTTTCTATTAATGCTCTAGCTGTTTCTTTAGTTTTTTCTTCAGGATAAGTTGTATATTCCAAACCGAAATGCAATGATATTATTTTTATTTCATCATTAGTGGCTAATGCTAAATCATATTTTACTTTTTCTACTAAATCTTCCTGTTTTGGATAGAAATTCATAAAATAGAAATGTCCATTCTTATTAGTTTTATGACTTATTCCATTGTCTAGCATAGTGTATGCCGATATGAAAAGAGGCACATCATTAATATTTGTTATTATTGGAGATATGTTA
>NZ_JARHYI010000127.1 GCF_029258575.1 Brachyspira sp.
TCATAATCTATCTGTTTAATAAGCTGCTCTTCTTTCATATAGTCAAGTATATTCAAGTAGTTAGCTTGTTTTACTAAAATAGCAGCTTGCTCTTGACTTATTATATTATTATTTTGTGATATTAATTGATTATTATTTTTAGAAGCCATGTTTATAAGGCTTTATATTAATCTTAAAAAGCTCATTATCATCTAAGTAAGATTCATAAAGTTTTATATAATTAGTATTTTTATTTATTTCATTTTTACATTTAATAATATTTGATATAAGTTTTTTATCTTGTTCTGGAGTTTTTATACCAAAGTATATATTTTTTATAATGGCTGGTTTCAATATACCATTTTTGTTTTTTTCTTTATCGTCATATATTATTCTATATTCATTTTCATATTTCCATTCTTTTGCTTTTATACAAAATAAATCTATAAATGATTTTATATAATATTTTTCTGTTTTAAAATCTTCTATTCTTTCAAAAATATTTACAATTCTATTACTTTTCATAATAGTATTCTTATATAAAACTTTTTTAATGGTATAATTATTTATACTATTAAAATCATATTCTATGCAAATACCCTGATGTTTATCAGCATAATGACTCCACATTAAAGTATTATTGTTATGTGTAGTCAAACAAGCTATTTTGATTCTATCTAATAAATTTTGATAATCGTTTAATATACTTTTAGTTTTTATAATCGGATCAATAGGGTCATTAAAACTATTTGTATTACTTAGCCATATATTATCATTTATAATAGTTGATATTGTATTTGTATTAATTTTTATATAATTAAATAAACTAATTTTATTAATTTTTCTATTAAATAATTGAAATTCGATATTTATTTTTTTTACAATATCATTAAAAAGTTCTATATTATTATTTTTTATATTTTCATCTTTTATTTCTAAAAATGCCCTAACCAATCTATAAGTTTTGGGATATTCAAATACTGATAATATATTTCTTATTATATCTACACATTTACCATATTCTTCTTTTTTATGTACCTTGCCTTTCGCTTCATTATTTCATTCAAAAGTTCTATGGGCAAAATGTATTGCACTCCGCAGTCTTTTATAATGTTCTCCCATAATATGCTCACCTGTGTACCCTGCGTTATAGAGTTGGTTGAAACAAAAGCGACTTTTATTTTTGTACCTTTTATAAACTCTGCCGACTTTTTATACCAAGCACTTACATAGTCTAAATCGCCATATCCTTTCATATTATTAAATACTTTTTTCATTTCCTCACTTTGTTCTTTGCTTTTCATTCTAGCACCCACAAAAGGAGGATTTCCGAGTATATACGAAAGCTCTTTTATATCTATTATATTTTTCCAATCAATCATTAAAGCATTTTCATTTTTTATAACTGCAGATTTTTTTAATGGTATTCTTTCAAATGCCATTCCAAACTTTACAGATAGTTTTAAATTCATTAAATGATCCATAAGCCATAAAGCAACTTCAGCAATCTTTGCGGGGAATTCATTTATCTCTATGCCGTAAAAATTATCAACATCTATCAAAGATAAATTTGAAATATCTATATACAATATTCCGTCTTTTAAATCCTCTTTATAAATCTCTGTTAATATATCTATTTCTAATTGTCTTATTTCTCTGTATGATATAATTAAGAAGTTACCCTTCAAAAAATTCATTATAAAAAGTTTGCTTTTCTGCATTTTCTCTTTTTTCATTTTCCCATTTCTTTTGAAAATCCAAAGCTCTGTTTTTTATTTCATTCCAAGATAAATTAGCCATAAATATCAACTCCTATTATATTTTTATATTATATCATATTTTTATAAAAACTTAAAAATAGTATATTGAATAAAATAGAAAATATAATATAGTCTTTAATCATTAAAATAAATTTTTAAATATTAAAGGAATGATAATGAAAGTTTTTATTAGTGCAGATATAGAAGGAATTACTACAACTACACAATGGCCCGATACCGATGCTGGAAGTTTAACTTATAAAGAGCATGCTTTACAAATGACTAAAGAAGTTAATGCAGCATGTGAAGGTGCTATTGAAGCAGGAGCAAAAGAAATATTTGTAAAAGATGCCCATGACTCTGCTATGAATATAGATCAGACAGCTTTGCCTGAATGTGTAAAGATACATAGAAGATGGAGCGGCGATCCTTATTCTATGATAGAGGGTATTGATGAGAGCTTTGATGCTGTTATGTTTATAGGATATCATAATGCAGCGTCTATAGGCAATAATCCGCTTTCTCATACTATGAATACCAGAAATGTTTATGTTAAGCTTAATGAAGTGCTTGCAAGCGAGTTTATGTTTTTCAGCTATGCGGCAGCTTATAGAAAAGTACCTACAGTTTTTTTGTCTGGAGATAAGGGTTTATGCGAGGAAGCCTTGAAAATGAATCCTAATCACCCTAATTTGATAACTCTTCCTGTAAAAGAGGGTATAGGTTATTCTACTATCAATTATTCTCCTAATTTGATGGTTAAGATGATTAAAGAAAAAACTAAAGAGGCTTTGAGTCTGGATTTTAAAGGCAAATTGTTAAAACTTCCTAACAATTTTAAATTGGAAGTATGCTATAAAGAACATGGCTACGCTCATAAGGTATCATTCTATCCGGGAGCAAAAAAAATTAATGATACTACAGTAATTTTTGAAAATAATGACTATTATGAGGTGCTAAGAGCCTTGAAATTTATATTATAAAATAATATAATACAATAATCCGATAACTTATAAAAGCCTTCTTAAAAATCTTTTAAGAGGGCTTTTTTATATTATATAAATTATATTTATGGAAAATACTTATGTCAGAGATTTGGGATATTTATGATAAAAACAAAAATAAAACAGGAAGATTTCATCAAAGAGGAATGCCTCTAAATAAAAATGATTATCATATAGTTATACATGCTTGGGTTGTTAATAGCAATGATGAAGTTATAATAACAAAAAGACATAGCAGTAAAAAAATATGCCCTAATATGTGGGAATGTACTGAAGGTTCTATACTTGCAGGCGAGGATAGTATTGACGGAGCGGTTAGAGAACTCAAAGAGGAAATAGGACTTGAATTCAAAAAAGAAGAAGGTATATTTTTAACTTCTTTTATATTGGAGTTTTCTAATACGATAGTAGATTCTTTTATGTTCAAAAGAGATATAAATATAAATGATTTGATATTACAGGAAAATGAAGTAAGTAATGTAATGATTGTGAATAGAGATAAATATTTACAGATGTGCGAAAGTGGAGAGATTATTTCTTCTATAAGATATTTTTATGATATTTATGATAAGCTAAAAAATAAAAGAATATAAATTAAAGTATTGATACTTACAGTAGAGGCAAAACTTATACCATTAAAAAACTAATCTTTAAAATTACAGCATAAGTTTTAATAATTTCAGAATATTATATTCAGGCATTTTCCAGATGGAGATGAAGGCATTTCTATTTATGAAAAGGATAATTCATATATTTGGAGTAATTTAATTCCAAGTATATTAGAAAATATATCCAGATTGTGGCAGTTTACTATATTAGACAGTACAGGACTTTTTAATCTTAATAGTATAATAGAGCTTGCCAAGATTATTTTTTATATAATGATATACCTAATAATGTTTATTTTATAGAGTGAAATCATTATATAAATTTGAATTTCTTTTCAAATGATATAAAAGTAAATAGTCTGTATTTTTATAAAACAATATACAAAGAAATAAAAAAGTCATTTACCATAATCAAACAATCAAAAGATAATAATAATATAACAAAAGAGAAGATATTGAAATGTAAGTAAGTTTTTATATTAGAAATTAATAATGGAGCGGGCGAACGGAATCGAACCGTCATCTTTAGATTGGAAGTCTAAGGTAATAACCATTATACGACGCCCGCGGAATTTTAAGTTCTAGTATTATAGCATACTAATAAAAAAAAGCAATAGTAAAATTGATACTTTTTTATTATATATTAATCAGTTTTATACCATGTTCTTTGGAAAGCTCTTCATATTTTTTATCGCATTGAACATTATCGCCTATAGCACTACAGCAATTCATCATAACATTTATAGTTTCTGTTACATTTCTTTCATTACTGTATATCTCACAGAATTGTTTTACACTTTCATAAACGCAATAATCTTTTGCCTCTCCGCATATATATATTTTATCAGCATTTCCTATATCATAAACCCAAGATATATCATATTCTTTAGCGTACTCTGTAATAACTTCAGGTCTTATTACACCGTACATCTCAGTAAAATTATCCTGACCTTTCAAAATTTTATTAATATAAATTCTTCTTGATGCTTCAAAAAATAAAAGTATATTAGAAAGCTGTTTATCTATAAGCCAGCCATCAGAACCATATATGCAATGATAAGGCCATATCATTAAATTCTGACTCTTCTGCCATTTCAATTTTTTTACATAGTCTATTTGTATACCTTCATCATAAACTGCTATTATTTCATCGTTCTCTATTTTTTCTAAAGTTACCTCAGTAAACGGGGAAATAGGTTTATTATCATAATCTCTCCACATAATAGGATGAAATATAGAATCATATCTATGAGTATCCAATGTAACATAAATAGCTGAAAGTCTGCTTATATTATCATATATAAATCTTATTATTCTTTTTAAATCATCTACCGCACCTTTTACAGGTAATGCCCCTTTTTCAGTATCCACAAAATCCCTTTGAGGATCAACTATCAGTAAATTAATTCCTTCATCTTTGAAATCTCTTATGACTTCATTGCTGCATTCCTGTGCCAAACTGTAAATTTCCTGCTGATTTATAGGGTTAATCTCTTTACCTATATAATCTTCATTTACTATTTTTTCATAAGGTATTTTTATTGACATATGATAAGTCCTAATTATTTATTTATGATGATATTATATAAATTTTCTTTTTAAAAGTAAATAATTAAAAATAAAAAAGGAGACTTAAAATTAATAAGAGTACTATTTTATTTAAAAATTTACAAAATATTAATTAGATTTTTCATATAATAATCTTCTATTTCTATCTATAGAAGTACTATTAATTAATTTAACTTCATACACTCCGATATTCTGCATTGATATACTAATATTTTAACATTCAGATATACTCTGTTTATTGTATCAAAAACTTTTTGAGGTACTTTAAGATGTATCATTATTATACCCATACAAAAAGTAGCATAATATAAAAGCTTTTATTATTAAAGCTTTTATATAAAAAATACTTTATCATTAATGGAAATTATTGTTTATTATTCTTCTTCATCTTGCAAATCTATAAATAAAGTATAAAAAGCACATATATCATTATTTTCATCATAAGCAAAATATGAAGGATAATATCCATCTCCATAACCGCTTGTAAATAACACTATATTAGAATCACTTTCAGGTACATTCCAATTAAACCAATCACCATATTCAGATTGATATTTAGGATTTTTTTTGGCATTATCCTCTAATAGATCAGAAAATAAATCATCATATCTATTATCAAAATCTCCGTTACTCTCTTCCTCAAGTTTTTTTTCATATTCTAAATATTTTTTAGCAGTATCATAATCACATACACATCCCATACCAGCATCAACAGGATAGCCGAAAAACTCTCCTTCTTGCACTTCAGATAAATCTTCTTCTCCTGTAACAGCAAGTTCATAAGTTTTAGGCTTATTATCAGAGAAAGAAATTTTAGCCATAGCAATTCTCTCTTCATCTTTTATTATAAGAAGTGAAACTTTATATTTACCTACTTTCACAGTTTGAATAAAAGATTCTATATCATTATCATATAAATAAGCTAAAGGATCGCATGCTATTAATTTTCCGCTTGATAAATTAACCTCTCCAATATCTAATATATCAAGTTCAATATCATTAAATTTTTTATCCTGAAAACCCTTATCCAAATCAAAACTAGGCATAAGTAAATGTTTTACCTTATAAAATTGTTCTTTAAAATTCTTATCCATACACAGTTCCGAATATTTTATTATTAATAATATACTATAAAAAAAGAATAAAAACAAATAAAAAAGGCATT
The DNA here is from genome assembly GCF_029258575.1 of Brachyspira sp. Classification (GTDB taxonomy): domain Bacteria; phylum Spirochaetota; class Brachyspiria; order Brachyspirales; family Brachyspiraceae; genus Brachyspira. The sequence goes on from NZ_JARHYI010000127.1 coordinate 6,086, forward strand.
GTATATAACAATGCCTATAATTTTGTGTAAATAAAACAATATTTAAACAGACTCTACATTTCTAGTTGCTATAATATCAACTCCTGTAACATTACGAAGTACAGTATCCCCTATATTAATAGGTGCTTGAACTTCTATCTTTTTTAAAGCCTCTAAACATTCATTGATTCTTGATTTATCAATAGGCTCTTTAGTTTTTACAGGAAGCATCTTTAATTTTCCGTTTTTAACTCTTACTATAGAAGTAATCATTCTCACAGGACGTACAACCTCATCTCTGGCATAAGTATCGCCTCTTTTGCAAGTATTACCACTTATATCCACAACTTTACTTCCGTCTAATTCTACAGTCAAAGCACAGCCCATAGGACAGCATATACAAGTTAATTCCTTTTTTTCCATATAAAATCCTTAGGTATTAAATATTAATTATCCTCTATCTTAAACTCAATATTTTTTAAGCCCTCTTTTGAAAGCATAGCTTTATCGAGTTTAATAGTTTCCATTTCTCCAGGAGCAAATATCAAATGTTTTTTATGTATTACTCTCTCGCCGTCAAAATAAACATTCAAAAATTTATTATGAAATATATTAGAAACTCTAAATCTCACCATAACATAATCATCAACATTATCAGCATTAATCATAGAAGGCACAGTATATCTCACTCCATTAGAACCCTTTAATAAAATAGAGTTTTTATCATCTCTTCTTTTATTTTTCAATACATAATCAGCAGCACTCTTACCAGCAGTTTCAGCCTCTTCAGAAACAAAGTCCACCAAATCATGAACATGAAGTACATTACCGCATGAGAATACTCCGTCAATATTAGTTTCTAAACTTTCATTAACTATAGGACCTGAAGTTATATTATTAATCTCCACTCCAATCTCTTTTGAAAGCTCATTTTCTGGTATAAGCCCAACGGATAAAAGCAAAGTATCGCATGAATAATATTCTTCAGTACCTTTAATAGGCTTCATATTCTCATCAACCTTAGCTATAGTAACACCTTCCAATCTTTCCTTTCCTTTAATATCAATAACAGTATGACTGAGTTTAAGAGGTATTGCGAAATCGTCCAAACATTGAACTATATTTCTTTTAAGCCCACCAGAAAAAGGAAGTATCTCAGCAACCACTTTAACTTTAGCACCCTCGAAAGTCATTCTTCTAGCCATAATAAGTCCAATATCTCCAGAACCAAGTATAACAACTTCCTTGCCAGGCATATAACCTTCAATATTAACTAAATGCTGAGCAGCACCAGCAGAGAATATTCCAGCAGGTCTGTATCCAGGTATATTCAAAGCCCCTCTTGAACGCTCACGGCATCCCATAGCAAGTATCACAGCTTTAGCATTAATATCAATTACACCTTCATCTTTATTTATATAAGTAATTTTTTTAGTTTTATCATTATTAACTATGATATCCAAAACCATAGTATTAAGTTTATAATTGATATTTAAATCTATAAGTTTTTCTATAAATTTATATGCATATTCAGGACCTGTAAGCTCCTCTCCAAATCTATGAAGTCCAAAACCATTATGTATGCATTGATTAAGTATGCCTCCGAGAACCTCATCTCTTTCTAGCATAAGTAAATTATCTATACCATTTTCTTTTACAGAAATGGCAGCAGCAAGCCCAGCAGGACCTCCACCTATAACAACAACATCATAACACTGCATATTTACTCCTTATCATATCCGATAACTATTTCAGAACCCTTACCACATTTAGTAATAGTTATAGGAGAAACATTAAGTTCTCGTGCCAATATCTCTATTATTTTAGGAGAACAGAATCCTCCCTGACATCTTCCAAGCCCTGCCCTTACTCTTCTCTTTACTCCGTCTATAGATTTAGCTCCTATAGGGCTTTTTATAGCTTCTATTATCTCTCCTTCAGTAACCTTTTCACATCTGCATATTATATGTCCATATAAAGGATTTTCTTTTATAAGCTTATTTTTCTCATCATTGGAAAGAGCAGTAAAATGAGTTATTCCTTTTCTCTTTTCTATAAAATTTTCTTTCTTTTCAAGATTAGCCTTTTTACTAACGATATCGGCAACCATAACACCTATGGCTGGAGAAGAAACAAGTCCGGGAGATTCTATACCTGCACAGTCGAAAAATCCTTCGCAGTCTTCAAGCTCTTTAATTATAAATTCATGATTATCCTCATGAGGACGAAGCCCACAAAAGGAAGTAATAACCTTATTATAAGGAATATTTTTAACTGTCATTTTAGATTTCTCTATAATCTGAGCAATCCCTTCAGCTGTAGTATTAAGTCCCTCTTTATCCTCTATATCTATAGCAGTAGGTCCAAGCATTATATTTCCATGTGCTGTAGGAGTTACCAAAATACCCTTACCCAATTTTGTAGGAAGTGCAAATATTGTAGAAGTTACCAAATTATCCACTTCATTATCAAGCAGAATATAATCACCTCTTCTAGGAGTAATATGTATTTTATTTTCACTCATCATATTATGAAACTTATCTGCATAAACTCCTGCAGCATTAACTATATATTTAGCTTTTATAATACCATTATTAGTTTCAGCTTCAAAAGTACCATCAGAAAGTTTTTTAATATTAATTACTTCAGTGTTAAATTTAAACTCAACTCCATTAGCATAAGCATTTTCAGCATAAGCAATATTCAAAATGAAAGGATCAACTATACCGCCTGTAGGAGCATATAAAGCAGCACATACATTATCATTAAGATTAGGCTCTTTTTCATGAACCTCTTCTCTATTTAATATCTGCAGTCCCTCAACTCCGTTTTTAATTCCCCTGTCATATATATCCTGCAAATTAGGTATATCCTCTTCATTAGTGCATACCACTAAAGATCCATTCTGCTTAAAAGCTACATCAAGATCCTCAGCTATCTTTTTCATCATCTTATTGCCAAGTACATTTAATTTAGCCATAAGAGAACCTGTTTTTGCATCAAATCCAGCATGCACTATTCCGCTGTTAGATTTTGAAGTACCAGAACAAACATCTTCTCCCCTTTCAAGCACACATATACTTGCTTTATACCTTGAAAGTTCGCGGGCTGATGAAGTACCTGATACTCCTGCACCTATTATCAATATATCATACATAATATATTCCTCTTTTTAATTAGCAATTCTATAAAATTAATGATATGTATATTAAATATATAATGCATATACATTAATTAATGATTAATTATAAAGCCCATCCTCTTGATCTCTCAACGGCTTTCTTCCATCCCATATATTTTTTATTACTATCTTCTTCAGAAAGTGAAGGAGTAAACTCTCTCTCTAATTTCCATTTGCTTGAAATCTCTTCTTTATCCTTCCAGAAACCAACTGTAAGACCAGCCAAATAAGCAGCACCCAAAGCTGTAGTTTCTGTAATTTCAGGACGAAGAACCTTTGTATTAATAATATCAGATTGGAACTGCATCAAGAAATTATCTCTGCATGCTCCACCATCAACTTTTAATGAAGATAATTTTACTCCGCTGTCTGCCACCATAGCATCAATAACATCTTTACTCTGATAAGCAATAGCCTCTTCTGCCGCCCTTATTATATGACTTCTATTAACACCTCTGGTAATTCCTACCAAACAGCCTCTTGCATACATATCCCAATAAGGAGCACCAAGTCCTACAAATGCAGGAACCAAATAAACTCCATTAGTATCTTTTACTTTTGTAGCGAAATATTCAGTATCTTTAGCATCATGAAGAAGTCTTAATTCATCGCGTACCCATTGTATAACAGCTCCAGCTATAAATACAGAACCTTCCAAAGCATATTCTATCTTTCCATTATATCCAATACCTATTGTAGTGATAAGTCCGTTTTTACTTAATATAAAATTCTCGCCTATATTCATAAGAATAAAACTTCCAGTACCATAAGTATTTTTTGTATCACCCTTATTAAATCCAGCCTGTCCAAATAATGCTGACTGCTGATCTCCTGCTATTCCAGATATAGGTACTTCCTTTCCATTAATATTAGCATATCCATAAACGCATGAAGAATCTTTTACCTCTGGAAGCATACTCATAGGTATATCTAATTCTCTTAAAATATTTTCGTCCCATTTCAAGTCCTTAATATTATATATCATAGTCCTTGAAGCATTTGTATAATCGGTAACATGAACTTTTCCGCCTGTGAGTTTCCATACAAGCCAAGTATCTATAGTACCGAAAAGCAAATCTCCTTTTTTAGCTTTTTCTCTAGCACCAGCCACATTATCAAGTATCCATTTGATTTTAGTACCAGAAAAATAAGCATCAACTACCAATCCTGTATTTTCTCTTATATATGTATCAAGTCCCTTTTTCTTTAATTCATCACATATAGGAGCAGTTCTTCTGCATTGCCAAACTATAGCATTATAGATAGGCTCTCCAGTATTTTTATCCCAAACAACAGTAGTTTCTCTCTGATTAGTAATACCAATTGCAGCTATTTCTTCAGGCTTAACTCCTGCAATCTGTATAGCCTCCTGCAAAACACCAAACTGAGTAGCCCAAATCTCAGCAGCATTATGCTCAACCCAGCCGTCATGAGGGTAAATTTGAGTAAACTCTTTTTGTGCTACAGAAACCATATTCTGATTATAATCAAATACTATAGCTCTGCTACTTGTTGTACCTTGATCTATTGCAACTACATATTTTGCCATAATTAAACTCCTTTATTAATTTTATAACTATTAAATTTATTTTTGTATATTCTCAATTTTTATTTCTTTGAAAATATTTTTCCTATTGTGATATCATAAGTAATAGCTCCTAAAACTCCTCCAATTATAGGACCAATTACAGGAACTATCCAAATATTACTGCCATCTGTAAGTCCGTTATTTTTAAATCCTGCTACTACAGAAAAAAGTCTAGGAGCTAAATCACGAGCTGGATTGATAGCATATCCATGCATATATCCGAATGATGTACCTATAACAACTATTATTAAACCTACAATTATAGGACCTAAATTAGCACCAGCAGGCGTATTATTAGCATCTCCTGAAGCTAGTATTAAAAACATCAAAAGAAATGTACCTACAACCTGATCTATAAATCCATATAAAAATCCTGAAACAGCTGGGAAAGTAGAGAATACACCTGCAGTAGTTTCAAAAGTAGGATCTACCTCTATCCATTTTCCATAATAAACGGCAAACACTATAGCAGCCCCAATAAAAAAACCTATCATTTGAGCTACTATATAATACCAAACTTTAGACCATTCAAATCTTCCTGTTGTTGCTAATGCTAATGTAACAGCGGGATTTAAATGAGCACCGCTTATTTTACCAGATGCATATATACCAAAAGTAACTGCTAATCCCCAAGATATATGTATATTTATAGCTGTACCATTATTTCCTAAAACCACAGAAGCAACAACTCCTAATCCAAATAATGCTATTATCATAGAACCTATTACTTCTGCTAAAAATTCATATCTTTTATTGTACATAATTTTTACCTCCAATTAATAATAATTTTCTAATATGTGTTTTATCTATATTTTCTAATTTACTCCCCCAACTCTATATTGTTCGCATACAGGACATTTTTTAGGTGCCTTTGATTCAGTATGAACATATCCACATTTAGGACATTGCCATTTTGATAAATTACCCTCACTTCCTTCTAAAAATTGTTCAAATATCTTTTTATGACCTTCCTCTATTTTGGCAACATGTTCGAAAAGCATGGCTATATCTGTAAAACCTTCATCTTTAGCTGTTTTAGCAAAATTCAAATACATCTCTGTAGACTCATAATTCTCACCAGCAATAGCATCTCTTAAATTTTCATCTTTAGATAATATTCCATGATAACGTTCAAACCATAATTTACCATGCTCCTGCTCATTTCTTGATGCCTTCTCATAAGCTAATGCTAAATTCTCCATACCCTCTTCTCTGGCTTTTTCAGCATAGTACATATATTTGCATCTAGCTATAGCCTCTCCAATAAAAGCTGTTTTTAAGTTTTCTGATGTTTTAGATTTTTTAAAATCCATATATCCTCCTTAAAAATTTTATATCTCATGTTAACTAGTATAGAAATTTTCTTAACTAAATATATATTCCAATAAATAAAAAAGATATTTTGAATTTATAAAAAAATAAAATATTTTTGAATTAAAATAAAATCTATTTTAATTGTAATAAATATACATATACCACCTTATGGTATAAAATGTATTATTTATTGATGAATTCATATTAAATTGATAATTTAACAATATAATAGTTGATATACATATACTATGTAGACATATGTTATAACAAAATATTTTTTATCAAAATCAAACATTTTGTACATATTTAAGTTATATTTTTTTCATTTTATTATGAAGAATAACAACACATAAGAAAGCAAGTAATGATAAAACAGCTCCTCCAAAACCAACCCATTTTAATCCATAATTATAAAATATGCTGCTGCCTACAAAAGAACCCAATACTATTCCAAAATTAAATGAAAATGAATTATTTGAAGATGCTAAAGTAATACAAGACGGATAATCTTTTTCTGTAAAATCTAATACATTTAATTGAACAGGAGAGTTCATTAAATACATCAAAAAACCTATAATCAAAATAACTATTACAGAACTTATATAATTATTTAAAGCAAAAGGTAAAATTATCATGCATAAAAACTGAATTATAAATACATATCTCAATCTATATACACCATTATTTTCTGCCAATTTTCCTGAAAGAAGATTGCTGAAAAGAACTGTAATACCAAATATAAGTAATGCAACACTTATATATTTATTAGGTATATGTATATAATTCAAAAAAATAGGTTTTAAGTAAGTATAAAGCACATATGAAGATGCTGCTCCAAATAATATCGTAAATATACTTAATATAAATCTTATATCTTTAAATATAATAAACTGACCTATCAATTTTACTTTATGAATAGCTGTATTTCTAGGTAAAGTGATAAACATCATAATAAGTATTAAAATACTGAAAACAGATATAAATATAAATGATGCTCTCCAGCCGAATTTATAACTTATAGTGGTTCCTATAGGTACCCCGAATATAGAGGCTATACTAAAACCTGAATAAATCCAAGCTACTGTCATAGGTCTTTTTTCCTTTGGAACTATATATGGAGTAAAGGAAATTGAAACTGATATTAAAGCTCCTGATATTACAGCTATAAGCATTCTTATAATAACTAAAAAAGTATAATTAGAAGCCAATGAACATAAATAATTACCTATTATAAATAAAATACCTGCTGATATTATAAAATGAAATCTATTGAATTTCCCAGCAATTGCCGCAGAAAATGGAGTGCATACAGAATAGGATAAAGCAAACATAGATACTAAACTGCCAGCCATAACCTCTGTAATTTTTAAACTTTCAGATATATCTGTTAAAACACCTATTACTATAAATTCGCTAGTACCCAAAGCAAAACTTAATAAAACCAAAGAAATTACAGCAAATAAATGATTCTTTTCTTTTATATTTTCTATATTTTCATTATTACTTATTTTATTAATATCAGATAACATAAATACAACTCTAAAAAATGATAATTAGTTCTATACCATTTTTGAAAAAAATTCAATTATAATATACAATTTATCGAATAATATTTATAAAAAAATGGAATAAAATTATGGAAAATTTACAAAATAATAATTCGTCAAAATACTTACAATTGGCAAAAGAAAAAGAAGAATCAGGAGAATACGATAAAGCTCTAAAATATTATGAAAAATCTATAGAAGAAGATTATAACAATATAGAAGCATATTTCGGCTGGAATCTTATGAAATCATATATAGAAATGGAAAAAGGGGGAAATAAAATCGAAGAAGATAATATATACAATTATAATAAACATATAGAACTTATGAATGTATTTAATAATCTATTAGATAATGATAATAATTTAAATTAATAAATATTTTAATTCTTTATAAATTTCTAAAGCAAATAAATGATGCCCGTTCTCATTCAAATGAACTCCGTCAAAATAAATATCATAATAATTATTGTATTTTAAAATATTATTAATAAAAATATCATATGTATTTATATATTTAATATTATTTTCTTTTGTGTAACTTTTTATAAAATCAATATACTCAATTAAAACATTTTCAAATTCATCAATCATATTAGAAGCTTCAAAGAATGTAAAAGCCTTTTTAATGAATGGAATGGGACTAAATACTATTATATCTATATTATTTTTAATTGCTTTATTTATAATGCCTATCATATCATCTTTTATTTTTTCCAAAGATCTGCATGTAAATATATCGTTCACTCCAGCCATTAAAATAACTTTATCAGGATTATTATTTATGCAGTCAATATCAAAACGGGAAAGCATTCCAGAAATCATATCTCCATTAATGCCTTTATTAATAAATTTAATATCCTTATTATCTTCAGTGAATTTGGAATTTAAAATATTAGACCATACTTTATTTCTTGAAATCATATATCCATAAGTAGTGCTATCTCCAAGACAAATTATATTCATAATATATTACTCCGATATAAAAGACATTTTAAAAAATTTATTTTAATTAACTATAGCCTCTTTAAATCTAAAATCTATTCTATGCGTTTGATTCTCCTGATACTGAAGTGTCTTTAATATAGCAGCCAAATCTACAAACTTCTCAACCTTTACATATTTTTCCATTATCACCTGCACCTGATAGCCTCTAGGATAAAGTATCAAATCATTACCATAAGCATTTATTTCTGATATTAAATTATATATCTCATTATGATTAGTCTTTAAATCATATATAACAGAAGATAAATATTTAGAATAATCATTTTCTACAATAGTATTTGTAGGATTAATTGTAAGACCAGTAATATAAGGAACATCATAATTATGAATATAATCATTCTTTATAATATAACTGTCATCTGTAATTTCATATATTCCAGAACTAGATTCCAATAAAAATAATGTTTCTCTTTCTACAACATTTATTATAAGCAAATCTGGAAAAGATATTTTTATGCTACTTAATTTGAGTCTTGGATTATTTTCTATGTCTTTTTTTATTTCTTCTCTAGGAATATTGAAAATATTTATATTATTATATTTTGAAAGATTAGCCTCTTCCATAATATCTATAGGATTTAAATATTCTAATCCTCTTATCTCAACTCTCAATATTCTTGCTTTATTTATAATTATGATGCAGCTTAATATTATAATGATAAAAACAAAAAATATGATTATTTTTTTTATTATACTTTTCTGCTTATCGGTAAGTTTATTTTTTTTCAACTTTTTTCTAAGTTTGCTTTCTTTAAAATCTTTCATTATTGTAAGTTTAATATCTTAATATTTAATTGACTTCACATCCAGCATCAAAATCTTTTTCAGGTCTCATAACAGAAAAAGTTTCTCCATTATCAGCCAAAAGAAGCATACCATGAGAAGTAATACCTCTGAATTTTTTAGGCTTCAAATTAGCTAAATAAAGCACAGTTTTTCCAACCATCTCTTCAGGCTTATAATACTCAGCAATAGAAGAAACTACTACTCTCTGTTCGCCTCCGCCTATATCAAGTACAAATTTCAAAAGCTTATCAGCATTTTCTGCCTTTTCAGCTACTAATACTTTGGCAGTTAATAATTCTAATTTATCAAAATCTTCTTTTTCTATATTAGGTTTATGCTTATCTTCTTTAGGAGGATTAACATGCTTTTTATTTTCTTCTATAGTTGTTCCTATCTCTTTTTCTATATCATATCTATTGAATAAAGGCTCACCTTTTTCTACTTTTATTCCAGCATTTAAAGAACCCCATTGCTTAGCACTTTCTAAAGAAACGCTATCTCCTAAACCTAATCTATTAAATACCTTTTTAGGAGTATCGATAAAAAATATCTGTAAATATGCTGTAACAATATAGTATACTTGAAATGATATATACATTACATTAGCTAAATGATCCCTTTTAGCTTCATCTTTAGCTAAATTCCAAGGAGTGCTTTCCTCTACATATTTGTTAGTCATTCTTATAACTTCCCAAATATATGATAATGCCTCATGAAATTTAAAACTATCTAAAGCATATTCTACATTAGCATCAAGAGTAAGAACCATTTTTTTAAGTTCCTTCTCTCTATCTCCGTAAACACTTTCAACCTCATCAGGAAGAATACCATTAAAATATTTTCCAAGCATAGTAGTTATTCTATGCCATAAATTACCATAATCATTAGCCAAATCGCTATTTATTCTTTTTAATAAAAGCTCCTGAGAATAATATCCGTCAGAACCAAAATTAATCTCTCTCATAAGGAAATATCTTAAAGCATCAACTCCGTATTTATCTATCAAAGTATTAGGATCAACAACATTCCCCCTGCTTTTACTCATTTTTTTACCATCATCAAAAAGCACCCAGCCATGTCCGTATACCTTCTTAGGAAGAGGTATATCAAGCATTTTAAGCATTATAGGCCATATAACCGCATGAAAACGAACTATCTCCTTACCTACAAAATGTACATCTGCAGGCCAATATTTTTTATACAAATCCTCCTGTTCATCTTCAGGATAACCCAATGCTGTTATATAATTTGATAAAGCATCAATCCATACATATATACTATGCTCGCTATCAACAGGACAAGGTATACCCCATTGCAAACCCTTACGGCTAACAGCTAAATCTTCAAGCCCAGGAAGAAGGAAATTTTTAAGCATTTCATTTTTCCTCTCTTTAGGCTCCAAAAATTCAGGATGCTCATTATAATAATCTATAAGCCATTGTCCGTATTCTGAAAGCTTAAGATAATAACATTCTTCCTCTTTGTACTCTAATTCTTTTTCACAGTCTGGGCAATAGCATTTTCCATCATCTTTTTTTATAACCTGACTTTCTGTAAAAAATGCCTCATCACTTACACAGTAAAGACCCTTATATGAACCTTTATAAATAAAACCTTTATCATAAAGTATTTTAAATATCTTCTGTACTCTTCTCTCATGATAATCATCTGTTGTTCTTATATAATGACTATAATCAATAGAAAGCTTTTTCCATAATTCTTTGGTGGCATTAACAATATTATCAACATAAGACTTAGGAGTAGTACCTGCAGCCTCGGCTTTTCTAGCTATTTTCTCTCCATGCTCATCAGTACCTGTTAAAAAATAAACATCATATCCCATTATCCTCTTATATCTAGCCATAGTATCTGCAGCTATAGTACAGTAACAATGCCCTATATGTAAATAATCTGAAGGATAGTATATTGGAGTTGTTATATAAAACTTTTTATCTGTCATCTGTATGCCTCCATTTTAGTCATATATTTAGATATTAAAAAACAAAATCATTATACTAAAATTAGATATTTTTGTAAAGTGAAAAAAAAATTAATACATGTTATATTTTCTTAAATAAAATTAAATATAAATCCTATAATAATTATCTAATAAATATTAAAAAAAATGATTAATAAATAGCAAGATTAGATATGATTTTTATGTAAAAACCAAATAATATGTCCATTTTTTTATTTTAATATATATATATATATATATATATATATATTAAAATAAAAA
>NZ_JARHYI010000096.1 GCF_029258575.1 Brachyspira sp.
ATTGTATTATAATTTTGAAAAAGATAATATAAATTTTTAGTCATTCAATTATTTTTATAAATTAATATTAACTTGAATATTTTTATTTATTAAAAATATTAATATTTAAAAGAGCCTTATATTTTTATAAATATCAGGCTCTTTTTTTATGTTTTTTAATTAATGTTAAGATACTAAATTTTTAACAGCATCTCTTCCAGCATTCAAAGCTTTTTCGTTGGCTGGAAGAAATTCTTTTTTGCGTTCGCCGAATACTTTTAAAAATGCCTGCTGAATACTATCAAAAGATACTATATTATGAAGTGTAAGCAAAGCACCAAGCATTACCATATTGGCAGATTTAGGATTGCCTATATCTCCAGATATTTTATTAGCTTCTATATAAGCGATTTTTATATCATCTCTTGAAGCTTTTTTATCTATTAAAGATGAGTTTATAAGAAGTATTCCATTAGGAAGTATATCTTTTTCAAATTTTGTAAGAGAAGGAAGATTCATGATAACAGCAGCATTAGCATCATGCGAAATAATAGGCGAGCCTACAAGTTCATCACTTATAACAACAGAACAGTTGGCAGTACCTCCTCTCATTTCAGGACCATATGAAGGACACCAAGTAACATGCTTGTTCTCAATCATACCAGCATAAGCAATCATCTGTCCCATAGACATTACACCCTGACCGCCAAATCCTGCAAAAATTATTCTCTCTGTACTCATATAATCACTCCTTAAATTTAACTGTCATTTCTAAAGTTTCCAAGAGGATAATGAGGAACCATATATTCTCTTATCCATTTATGCGATTCTGTAGGTGCTATTCCCCAGTTAGTAGTACAGCTAGTAAGCATTTCTACTATAGAGAAACCTTTTCCTTCAATCTGATTTTCAAAAGCCTTTTTAGTAGCCATTTTAGCCTTTCTAATATTAGCAGGACTATCTAATGAAACTCTCTCAACAAATGTAGCTCCTTCCAAAGTAGCAAGCATTTCACATACTCTAATAGGTTTTCCAGCTCTATTGAAATCTCTTCCTGCTTGAGTTGTTGTTGTTCTTTGACCTTCTAATGTAGTAGGAGCCATCTGCCCACCTGTCATTCCGTAAATAGCATTATTCAAAAATATTACAGTGATATTTTCACCTCTTGCTGCGGCATGTATTATTTCAGCTGTACCAATAGCTGCCAAATCTCCATCACCTTGAAGAGTAAATACTATACTATCAGGAACCGCTCTTTTTACTCCTGTTGCTACTGCAGGTGCTCTTCCATGTGCTGCCTGCTGCATATCGCATGAAAAATATTTATAGGCAAGTACAGAACATCCTACAGAAGCTATTCCTACAGACTTTTCTAATACTCCAAGTTCTTCCAAACATTCTGCTATTATTCTTTGAGAAGTTCCATGCATACAACCAGGACAATAATGTGTCCTAGCATCGCTTAAACCTTTTGATTTTTCAAATACTATCATATTAAACCTCCAGCAAAACCTCTTACATTATCTATTATTTCATGAGCTGTAGGTACTAATCCTCCAGCTTTTCCGTAAAATTTAACAGGTACTTTACATTCTATAGCAAGTTTTATATCGTCTATCATCTGTCCCATACTCATTTCAATACTAACATACATTTTGCAGTTAGGATTATTAAATGCAGCAACAGGGAAAGGCCATAAAGTTTGAGGACGAATCATTCCTATTTTTTTACCTTCTTCTCTAAGTTTATCTACAACACCTCTTACAACCCTTGACATAGTACCGTATGAAACAAATATCAACTCAGCATCATCTGTACAATATTTTTCAGCTCTTGCTTCTTTTTCTTTTATTTCATCATATTTTTTCTGAAGATTTATATTGTGATCATACAATAATTCAGGCTCTAAATATAAAGAGTTAATTATATTGTTTTTTTCTCTTTTACCTCTTTTTCCACATGCCGCCCAAGTTTTTTCTTTGATTTCATATTTAGGCTTATAAACTATATCAACAGGCTCCATCATTTGACCAATATATCCGTCAGCAGCCACATAAACAGGAGTTCTGTAATGATCAGCAATATCAAAAGCTTCCATTATCATATCAGCAGCTTCCTGTAAATCGGCAGGTGCTAAAACAGGACAATTATAATCTCCGTCGCCTCCTCCTCTTGTCATCATATTATAATCACTTTGAGCAGGCTGTATACTTCCAAGTCCCGGACCTCCTCTCATAACATTAAGTATAACAGCAGGAACTTCAGAACCAGCTAGATATGATATACCTTCCTGTTTCAAAGCTATACCAGGAGAAGATGAAGATGTCATAGCTCTTACTCCAGCTCCGCCAGCTCCATAAACCATATTAATAGCAGCAACTTCACTTTCAGCCTGTACAAATGTTCCGCCTGATTCATACATAGCTTTTGACATAAATTCAGGTATCTCATTTTGAGGTGTAATAGGATACCCAAAGAAGCATTTACATCCTGCGGCAATAGCTGCAGTAGCCATAGCCTCATTTCCTTTCATTAATGTTCTAGCCATTATTTATTTTCCTCCTTCTTATCTAACCTTTCAACTGTTATACACAAGTCTGGACACATCATGGCACAATTAGCACAGCCTATACATTTTTCCATTTCAGTAACTGCTGCAGGATAATAGCCCCATGAATTCATATTTTCTTTGTCTAAATATAATATTTTAGTTGGACAAACAGATATGCAGTTAGAACACCCTTTACATTGTTCTTTATCAATATCAATTCTTCCTTTTGCCATATTTCCTCCTTCATTATTGATATTAAACTTTATTATAATAATAATCATTATGTTATAATAGTATATTATATGTAAAAATATTAGTTTGTCAAAAAATTATTGAAAATATATTATGTAAAAATTAAAATAAATCAATAGATAATAATTACTATATATAGTGATAATTAACTAAAATTAAAGAAATTATATATAGTAATTATTGTATTTTTGTATATAATGATATTTGCATGTACATGTATATTTTGGGAGTTATGATATATGAACAATAACGATAAAATGAATATAAAAAGATTATTTGATTTAGGACATGAAGCCTTTGATAATAATGATTATAAAAAGGCTATAGAATATTTGGATGAAATTATAAATATATATAACAATGATATTATAGCTTATTCCGATGAGGAGTTCATAATATACAGCGATATTGATGATATTGAAGAAGAGAGAAATATTGATGAAGATATAATAAATAGTACTCATAATGCTTTGGTAGATGCTTATTATAACAGAGCTATATCTAAATATAATCTTAAAGACTATAAAGATGCTATTGAGGATTTTAATAAGGTTATAGAGCTTCTTCCTGATAAGATAGGAGCTTATTATTTTAGGGGACATAGTAAATCTTATTTGGGTATGTATGAAGAGGGTATAGATGATTTTAAAAAGATTTTAAAGTTTAATGAAAATGATTTTGAAGTGGCATATTATATAGGGCTTGGATATTTTTATTTGTCAAATTATAATGAGGCTGTAAAGAATTTTGATTTATCTTTATCTCTTGCCGAAATGGCAGAAGAAGAAATAGATGA
Source organism: Brachyspira sp. (assembly GCF_029258575.1). Taxonomy (GTDB): domain Bacteria; phylum Spirochaetota; class Brachyspiria; order Brachyspirales; family Brachyspiraceae; genus Brachyspira. The sequence goes on from NZ_JARHYI010000096.1 coordinate 3,579, forward strand.
CGCTTATTATTACAGAGGAAATTCAAAATCTTATTTGGGAAGATATGAGGAGGCTTTGTCAGATTTTCAAAAACTCATAGAATTAAAAGGTGATGATAGCGAGGCTTATTATTGTAGGGCATTATCTGAATTTCATTTAGGTTTATATGAAGAAGCTGTGAATGATTTTGATTTGTCAATTAATTTAAATCCAAATGCTTCTAATTCATACTATTTCAGAGGGCTTTCAAAGAATGCTTTAGAATTATATGAAGATGCTATGGAAGATTATAAAAATGCATTAGAGATTTCAAATGATAATGCTGTAAATATTTATAATGATATGGGGCTTCTTGAGTATCAATTAGGAAATTATAGAGAGTCTATAAATTATTATACTAAAATGATAGAAATAGATGATAGCATTTATTATTCTTATTATAATAGGGCTTTGGCAGAAGAGGCATTAGAATTATATGAAGATGCTTTATTTGATTATAATAAAGCTATAGAATTGAATCCTGATGATGCTTATTCATACAATAATAGGGGACTTATCAAAAATGAACTTAATATGTATGATGAGGCTTTAGAAGATTATAATATGGCTGTAGAATTAAATCCTAGTGATGCTTATTTATATAATAATAGGGCTTTATTAAAGGGAAGAATGCATTTATATAAAGAGGCTATAGAAGATTTTGATAGGGCTATTTCTATATATGATGGAGATAGTGAGTTTTATTATTTCAGAGGGCTTACAAATTCATATATGAATGAATTAGATGAGGCTTTAGAGTATATTAATAAAGCTATTGAATTGGATAATGAATATCTTGATGCTTATAATGAAAGGGGGCTTATATATTATAGAAACTCTCATTATGATTTGGCAATTAAAGATTTTCAAAGAGTAATAGAACTTGATAATGAAAGTGGGTATGCTCATTATTATTTAGCTTTGTCTTATGAATTGTTAGGAGATTATGATAATGCTACAAAGTATTATGATAAACTTATAGAGCTTGATCCTTCATCACATAATCATTATTATAATAGGGCTTTAGCAAAAATGGATATTGATTTATATAATGAAGCTATAGAGGATTTTCATAAGGTAGTAGAAATAAACAGCGATATTATTGATTCTTACTTTAATATAGCTATATGTTATGATTTTTTGAAAGAGTATGAAAAAGCTATTGACTTCTACACTAAATATATTGAAATTGATAGTTCATCTGCAGATGCATATTATAATAGGGGATTAACTAAAGTAGAACTGCATCAATATGATGAAGCATTTGAAGATTATATAGGGGCTTTGGATATTGATACTAATTATTTAGGTGCCTACAATGGAATAGGTTTTTCAAAGACTAAATATTCCAATTATGAATTCAAAAAAGGAAATACTCATAAAGCTATTGAACTTCTTAATGATGCTTTAGTTTATTATAAGAAAGGATTGGCTTTAGATATAGACAATGACTTTATGAATGCATCTATATATGATAGTATGGGATATACTATTACAAAATTAGCCAATATATATTTGAGTATCGATGATAGAGAGAATGCTTATAAATATTATAGTGAAGCTGAATCATGTTTCAAAGAGGCTTTAAGATTAAATAAAAATCATGCTCTTGCCAATAATAGTTTAGGGTATATACAAATACAATTAGATAAAATGAATGGAAAAACTGATATTCTAAATGATGAAGCGTACAAATATTTTGATAGTGCTTATAATTTATCTAGTAAAAATAATAAAGGATTAATAATTAAATGTATTGTTTCATTGGCAGGAGATAATATAAAAACAGCTCAAGAGTTCTGTAATAAAAAAAATATAGAATTTTAATAATAAAAAAAGACCTATAAAATGAAAATATCTTATAAGTCTTTTTTATATCAATTTAATATATTAATTTTTAAATAGATTAACAGCCTCATCTTTAGCACTATTAACAGCAGTAACAACAGAAGCAGAAGATATAGTAGCACCACTTATAGCAGCTATTTGAGAATCTTGAGCTTCTTCAGGCTTTATACCCTTAACAACAGTTAGAGAAACAACAGAACTTTTATCTTTAAATTGATCTCTAAAAGCAGGTTCAATAATTTTAGCACCAAGCCCCGGAGTTTCAGCCTGTTCAGTAACAACTATAGCAGTAATTTTTGTAATATCAGCATCAAAACCCACAAGAACTTTATTTTGACCATTATATCCGCCTGCAGAAGATAACATAGCATAACCTACTATAGTACCATCTGCTTTTTTTCCAACATAATAAGGATAAGCAGAATTTTCAGTTAAAGGTCCCTCAAGTTCATCAGCACCGTCTATAACAGCCTTAACACCATTAAGTATTGTTCTTTCATTGTTTGCTATAATATCTTTTTCAAAAGAAGAATATATAAATGAGAGTAAAAAACCAGCAAGTAAAGCTGTAATTGTAACAGAAATAACAGCAGTATAACCAACTTCTTTTTTCATAATTATTTACCTCCCTCTTTTTGGGCATTAGCTTTGTTAATAGCAATTAATTCTTTTTTACCAACAGGTATAGGACGAGTAAGCATAGCAATTAAAGGCATAAACATATTTCCTATAAGTATAGAATACATCATATACTCAGGAGAAGAACCGAATGCCCTTAATATAGCAAGTACAGCACCTATTAAAAGAGCGTATATCCAAGCACCTAAATGGCTTGAAGGACAAGTAACCATATCAGTAGCCATAAAGAATGCACCTAAAGCAAAACCACCTGCTAATACTTGATATATAGGAGAGGTGAATTTTCCAGGCATTCCTAAACAAAGAAGTAAACTTACTAAAACTAATGATATAAACATTCCAGCAGGTATTCTCCAATCTATAGTTTTAGTAGCTAATAGATATATTCCTCCTATTAAAAGTAAAAGGAATGAAGTTTCACCTATAGCACCTGAAGTACTTCCTAAAAACATTTTTAGGTAATAGTGTGCTTCAAATTGAATTTGTTCTAATAAAGATGTGCTTATATTAGTATTATAAGTGAATTTCATAAAAGTAAGAGGAGTAGCCTGAGTTAAAGCATTCATCATATCCACAGTCTGAGTACCGCCTGTAACAGTATTCACTAAATTGTGAAGACCTGGTGCAAATAAGTCCAAGAAAGGAACTCTTACAGGTGCACTATACATAGTCATTTGAGCAGGGAAAGCTACCTGTAAGAAAGCTCTTCCAACCAAAGCAGGATTGAATATATTAGATCCTAATCCTCCGAAAACTTCTTTTGCAAATACTATGGCAACAACGCTTCCTATTACAACCATAGTTACATTAGATGAAGGAGGAAGAGTCATAACTAATAGTATAGCAGTAACAATTACAGCATAATCTGGAATCAAAGGTTTTTTTCTAACTTTTTTTACTATTACAGTAGAAAGCACACAAGTTATAATAGAAGTCAAATATAATACAATAACTTTAGCACCGAATAACACTATACTATATATAACAGCAGGCATAAGAGCTATAATAACTCTTGTCATTATCTTATTGGTAGTATCTCCGTCCTTAATATGCGGAGAAGATTCTGTATAAAATTTCATTATTATCTCCTTAACAAGTCTTTACCAAATCTTATCCACTGAACCAAAGGTATTTTTGAAGGACATATATAAGTGCAACAACCACATTCAAAACAGGTTGCTATATCCAAGTCATTTAATTTATCTTTAATTTTAGCTTTAGCAGTGTGAGCTATTTCAGTAGGAGATAATTTTAAAGGACAAGAATTACCACATCTTCCGCATTTAATACAAGGATATTCTACCTCTTTAGGAAATTTATCTTTATTTAAGAAAAGTAAAGAATTAGTACCTTTATTAACGCATTGATCAAGATTAGGTACACTTGCTCCCATCATAGGTCCTCCAGCAAGTACAAGTACATTTTCAGCAGTGATTCCGCCACATTCTTCTACAACATGTGAAATCGGAGTACCTAAAGGAAGCCATACATTTTTATGTTCTTTTATGGCATCACCAGAAACTGTAACAAGTCTTTCTATAAGAGGTTTATCTTTAGCTACAGCTTCATATATAGCATAAAGAGTAGCAATATTAACAACTATAACTCCAACATCCATAGGAAGCTTACTTACAGGTACAACTCTTCCAGTAGCCGCTTCTATAAGCATTTTTTCAGCACCTTGAGGATATCTAAGTCGCAAAGGTATAACCTCAACATTACTATCCTTTCCCATTTTACTCATTTCTTCTATTGCTTTAGGCTTATTATTTTCTATACCTATAATTGTTCTTTTTATAGAAGGTATGATTTTTCTTAATATTTCAATTCCTTTAAATAAATCTTCAGTGTACTCCATCATAAGCCTATAATCGCTTGTAATATAAGGCTCACATTCTACACCATTGATTATTAAAATATCACCGCCACCTTTAGCAGCACCATCAACTTTGACATGTGCTGGGAAAGTAGCACCTCCCATACCAACTATACCAGCTTTTTGAATTTTTTTAGACATTTCTTCTGCAGGCATAGACATATAATCCGAACTTTCAAAGTAAGCCAAATTATTAGCATTGTTATCAATATTGATAAGCAAAGCATTGGCACCGCGTCCCAAAGGTGGAGGAGCAATCTCAACTGATGCTACCTTTCCTGTTACAGATGAATAAACATTACCTGAAACATAACCATTGGCTTCCCCTATAAGTTCGCCTCTCTCTACTTTGTCTCCTTTATTTTTTAACATCTTAGCTGGAGCACCTATATGCTGCGACATAGATATTAAAACACTTTTAGGGGGATTGGATAAAATTGATGAAGATATATCAGCTGTATCCTTACTATCATGCGGATGAACTCCACCAAAACGAAATTTAGCTAATTTCATATTACTAATCCTTCACTAATTAAATTATTAAACACTATTAATAATTATATTAATAGCATTAATTTATAGAAATAACAGCTACGGATTTTGTGTAACCGCTTCCATAGCCACATATAGCTACCTTACTGTTTTTCTTTATAAAACCATCTTCTAAAGCCATAGACAATGCCACACCTGATGAGGCACTTAAAGATGAATTAGCATCTCCCATTTTTGAATATACTATATCTTTATCAACAGATAAGGCATTAACAAAAGCATCATATGCATTTTGGTTAGAATAAGACGGTATATAAAAGTTAGGAGTTATATTATTAGAAGATAATACATCTTTAACATAAATACCTGCTTTTTTAGCTTCTTCTTCAAAAATACTACTGTTTTTTATAGAGATAAAATGTTCTTTATTTAATACACCTTCTTTAGTATATGGTTTAGCAGTTCCTCCCATAGGGATATAACAATTTTCTAAAGCACTTCCATCTGTTACAGAGTCTATAAAATCTATTTGAATATCAGATTTTTCATTAGTAATCAATGCTGCTACACTTGCATCATCGAATCTATTTTCATCATCGCAAATATAAAATGATTCTGTAGCAACTACTAGAATATTTTTATATTTATTACTTTTTATAAAAGCATAAGCTAATCGCAATGCTGATAAAAAACCTGTAAAGTCGCTTTCTATATCAAAACAAAAAGCATTAGAAGCTTTGATTTTTCCTGCTAGAATACAAGCTGTGGAAGGATAAATATAATCTTTAGTAACAGTAGCACAAAGTATAGCATCTATATTGTCAGGATTAATATCTTTTATAACTTCATTTATTGGAGTTAATGCCAAATCTGAGGCTGCTATATTAGTCTTTTGATTTTTACAGATGCTCTTACAAGATTTAATGTACACCATTATAAAATTCCTTTATAAAAATTAAAAAATTCTTCTTTTAGCTCCTGAATCATAAAGTTCTTTAGCTATTTTTTCATTGACTTTTGCGTCTAGGAATTTATACATATTAAGTACAGCATTTTTTACTCCTGTACCGCTAGTTCTTCCATGTCCGACAAAAGCTCCACCATTCAAACCTAATAGTATAGCAGAACCATAGGAATCGGAACTCATTTTGGATTTTAAATTACCAAATACGGGCTTCATCATAAGTCCGCCCATAACGCTTACAGGGTTCTTTTTCACTTCAGATTTCAGCATATTAACAATTAAAGATGCTGTTCCTTCCATAGTTTTTAATACTATATTACCATCGAAACCATCAGATACTACTACATCAACAACATCGGATTTTAACATATCATTAGGTTCTATATTACCGATAAAGTTGATTTTTTTAATTTTTTGAAGTCTTTCGAAACTTTTTTTAGTGCTGGCATTACCTTTAGAATCTTCTTCGCCTATATTAAGAAGTCCAACTCTAGGATTTTCTATCTTTAAATATCTTTTAGCAAATACTCTTCCCATAACAGCAAATTGAACCATATAGTCGGAAGTACAATCTACATTTGCACCCATATCGAGCATACAAAATTCACCATCAATTTTAGGGAGTGTAGATACAAGAGGAGGACGCATAACGCCTTTTAGACGACCTATTTCTGTGAGAGCGGCTGCCAAAGTAGCACCTGTATTACCAGGTGAAAAGAAACCTTCTGCTTCATTATCTTTAACCAAACGAGCAGCCAATAAAACAGAAGCATTTTTTTTATGCTTTATTCCATTAGCAGGACTTTCATTCATATCTATAATTTCATCTGTATGTCTAATATCTATTCTTTTATGATTATATTTCGTTTTAGATATTGCTTTAGATATGTTTTTTTCATTGCCTACTAGGATTAAATTGATATCTTTATTTTCGGATAAGGCACTTAAAGCACCTAGTACTAGTTCTTCTAGAGATTTTTCTCCACTGGCTACATCTATGGCTAAATTCATAATAATTTCCTACATTATTTTTATTTTTTATTATCCTGCATTTTGAGTTTTTGGTGCTTTAATAACTCTATCTTTATAAAAACCGCATTCAGGACATATTCTATGAGGCATTCTTTCTGATCCACATTGTGGACAGATAGATAATGAACCTACAAATCTTTTATCATTAGCGGCTTGTCTTGATCTCTTTTTCGATTTTGATTTTCTATGTTTTGGTACAGCCATTTTTTTCTCCTTAAAATAATTTATTTAAAAAATAGACAATTATCGCAATTAAGATAATTATAACTATTATAAAATACAAACATTAAATCATAATACTATGAAGTGTCAATTTTGTCAAGTAAAAATAACATAATATGAAATCTATTTTCTTATTATATTACCACCTTTTAATATTAATGAGCTTATTTCTAGTATTTCATCACTAAATTTTATATTATAATGATTGCCGATATCTTCGTTAACAAAAATTCTATATGAATTTGATACTTCTATAAAGTCTATATCTTCGGTTTTAGAATTATTTTTTATGATTTTATCAAGCATCAAAGCCAATTGTCTGCCTAAATAATAGTAATTAAAATCTAATGAAAATAATATGCCAACATTTATAGCATCTATTATATCTGTATTGATAATGGGTATTGAATATTTTTCACATAAATAGGCTATGGAATATATATTATTATCTATATAGTCCTCATTAGCTAAAAATAAATAATCTATATTTTTGCTTTTTATCATATTCTCTATATCGTAAGAGTTATAATTTTCTCCTATTATTTCCAAAGGATAGTATTTAATATTTTCATTATGGCAATATTGGGCAATATGTTCAGATATATGACCGGAAACTGTAGAAGCTCTTGTATATAAATAGGCAAAACTATTAATTTCTTTATTTGAAATCTTCTTTATATATTTAGTGATATCTAAATTCCCATAAACTCCTGTAATATTATTATTTTGTATTTTACTTTTATATATATTACTTATTGATAAATTATCAAAAAAGCCTGCAAATATTATTGATTGTGGAACTATAACATTCATAGATACTAAAGTCACATTTTCTCCTATAACTATTGCTATAGTAGAATTATCATCTCTTACATTATTTGCTATTTGTATAGTTGTAGATTCATTGCCGTCCAATGTATAAAAATTTATTTTAATATTCAATTTATCTAAATTTACTTGATCGAGCAAACCTTTTTCTATAGCATTATAATTTCTGCTGTTTTCTTCTTTAATAATGCTTATAATTGTAGGTTTGTCGAGATTTTCTTCATTATTATTACAGGAAATAATAAATAAAATAGATAATAATAAAAATAAGCGATTAAGTATCATATATTTTTTGAATGGGCAAAGAAATATATATCATGACCAATATTCCTCATTTTTTCTTCATAAAGTGTAACCCCGTATCCTTCTAATTGATGCACATATTCGCTATTTAAAATATTTTTAAAATTATTAGATTCTTTATATATAGTATTCATTATATCCAATGCATAAGTATCATCATCTGTTACTGAATAGAATATTCCGTCATCTTTAAGAAGAGGATGTATTTTTGTTAAAAAATCTTTGTTAAAAATTCTTCTATGAGCATGTTTCTTTTTAGGCCAAGGATCTGGAAAGTTTAAATATATCTTATCAAAGAAATATTTCCCATTTAAATATTTATCTATAACATTATTAGCTTCGCCGAATATAATAGTAAGATTTTTTATATCTCTTTTATATGCTTTTGATACGGCCTTTTTAGCGGCTTTATAGGAATATTCAATGCCTACAAAATATTTATCTTTATTATTCATAGCTAGTTCAACTATAAATTTACCATTTCCGCACCCTATTTCTAATTCTCTTGTATCATAAGCTGATAATCTTTTTAATAGTTCATTCTCTATAAATGCATTATCTTCATTATTAAAATCATCTAATAAATATTCGTTTAATATTTGTTCATCCAAATTTAAATTTCTCAATTATTATTTTCTCCAAATTATTTTCTTTGAATCATATATTACTTAATTATTATGTCAATACATTATTTATAATTTACTTCAAAACGCACGCTAAATAAAATTCTATTATATAATTTAATTGTATTCATAATTCGATTTATATTTTTTATTAAGTGTTTCGTGCGGGCATATACGCTCTAAATTGAAAAAAATCTTGGGTGGGTTGTTATAATAACACTGCAAATAAAAAAGTTTAATAATACTAACAATTACAAATGAGATTACAAGTCTATAGGGTGGGGAGTGAAAATAAGTTTCAAAATTTATTAACATACCCCGCCCTTTATTCTCTACTGCCTATTTTTTTTATTCTAATTTAAATTATTTTTAATTGCTTAATTAGAAATTTTAGTACCCGCCCAAGTGTTATATTATATTGTTAACTTTATTAATCTTGTTTTAATATGATTAGAATACAGCTTTCATAGCAATATAATATCTGCCGTCAGTGGATCCTTGGAAACCGAAGTATATAGGATCAAATTTCAAATATGCAGAATATTCAAAACAAAATAAATCTTTGCTCATATCAAATTTATGCTTATTATTATCATAATTAACAGGTATATAAAACAATGGTCTTATAGCAAGATTAAGCATTTTCCATTCAAATCCAAGCTCAAATCTTAAATAATGAGCATCATTATCTCTCCAAGTATATTCTCCAAGCATATTAATCCATATCTGTCTATCTAGTAAAGGTATTCTTCCCATAGCAGATAATTGAACTAAATGATGAGTTTTCTCATTTAAATTTTGCTCATAGAAATTTTTGAAATTATCAGGCGATAGAGAGTTTTTATTATTGTATTGATAAAGAAATTGAGTTCTGAAATAATCGCCATTAATTTTAAAAGCAACGGCTAAAGGATTAGAATCTTTTGAATAACCTTGAGAATATGATAATTCATAATAATATCCTATAAAACCAGCTCTAAACCCCATTTCATTATTGATTCTAGGTAAATACCAATGCGTAGAAAAACTTTTTGATTCACTGTCTACAACGGAAGGCAGTAGCATAAATGTAGAACCATTAATATCATTAACAGCTTTCATTCTGAAAGACAATAATATCCTAGTTAATGCCACAGCTTCTATACCAGCATCATATAATCCTATATCTCCTGTGGCATAATCTTTGTTGAATACATCAAATTTAGAAGTCATAGTTACAAAAGGAGTAGCAGAAAACATCCAATCAAAATGAAAACTCTTACCAATAGATAAATACATATTAGGCATGCTGAAATGTCCGTCTTTTAAATTGACACCTATTGTGGTATTCATATGAACTTCTATAGTTGAAAGCTCATATAATAACCTTGAAGAAAAAGAATTTTTTAAAGCGGATTCTCTTTTATGGCTCTCATGTATATAATCAAAAGGCATATAGCTTTCTGTCGGTCTTACAGGCTCAATTCCTATATAAGGCCAAACATTTACTAAGTTTTTCAATAATTTCTGCTCTTTCTCTGTATATGGTGATTGTCCATAAATTATGGGGCAAATCATCATCAAATTTAATATTATTAGTTTTAATAACTTTTTCATAAAATGCTACTGTTTTTACTTATTTTTATATTGATATATTTTAACATATAAATAAAAAATTGACAATTGAATTTATATGTGATATAATTTTAAATAGTTTTTTTTTGGAGTTAAAAATTGAAAGAATTTACTATTTTAGAAGAAAAATTGAAAGATTTTGTAGATGAATATCAATCAATCTTATTTGATAATAAGGAATTATTAAAAACAATAGAGCAGCTTAAATCAGAAAAAGAAGAGCTAATAGATACTTTGACCAAAGCTAGAGATAGTTTTAATCTTCTTAAAGAGGAAAAAACTATTTTAGAAGCTGATAAAAGAAATGTTACGGATAATTATAATTCCATAAAAGAAGATAAAGATAATTTAATCAAACAATTGGAAGCCACTAGAATAGAAAGAGATGCATTAAAATCTAATTTAGAAAATTCAGAAAAAGATTCTGTTACACTTATTGAAGAAAATGATAATTTAAAAAAGGAATTAGAAAAAGCAGCAAGAGCTATTGAAGATTTGAGCAGAGAAAATAATGAACTTCAGGAAAAATTAAGTATTTTAATAGATAAAATAGATAGTGTTAGAAAACCTAATATTGAAGCAAAAAAGAATAATCATACTCCAGTAATTAATAATAGTACAGAAGATACAAATAATAATACTAACAGCATTATTAATGAAGTACAGGCTATAAAAAATGAAATGAAAGATAAAACAGAAGAGATAAAGCAGATAGAAAAAGAAGTTCATAATATAGAATATGAAGAAGAAAAAACAAATGATATAAATGCTGAATACGAAGAATATAAAGCTGAAAATACTATGGAATCATCAGAAATAAAAGAAGTGAAAAAGGCATCTAATATTAAGATTACAGAAGATGAGGATCCTTTCAGTAATGCTTCTGATTCTAGTTGGGATAATGATATAAAATCTTCATCAGAAGAGGAAGTAAAAAAAGAAGTTATCACTGAGGAAGCTCAAGAGAATGATGAGAGAGAAGATAATTATGAATTTGATATAAATGAAGATGATCAGTATATGTTCGGTGATGATGATGAAGAGGAATTTTTCTTTGACAATGAATCAAAATAATTATAATGGGTAATAATTATGGATAATATTGTAGATGTGAATATATATGGTAGAGTATTGAGTATCAAATCTCAAGATGAGAATACCGAATATTTAAAAGAAATTGCTGAATTTGTTAATGAGAGTATGAATGATATAGCAGAGCATTATGGTCCTAATTATCCGAGAGATACAATAGCAATACTAGCCTGTCTTAATATAGCCGATCTTTTAAAAAGAGAAATAGCAAGCAATAAAGCGGGTAAGGATACTTTATCAGCTTTAAAAGAAAGTATAGTATCAAGATCCAATGAACTTATAAAACTTATAGATGAAATAAAAGATTCTAAAGAAGTAAAATAAAAATTATATATTTTATATTCTGCTATCTCTAAGCATATAATTAAATTGATTTCTAGTATATACTTTTATTTTATTATTATGAGTAGCATAACTCCTAGCACTATTTGTAAGTTCAACAGGTAAAACTAATATTCCATTTTTAGCACCAGTTTCATTTATAAGAAGCATAAAATCTCTGATTATAAGTTCTCCAACTTCAGTATTTTTCCATCTTTTGAAAGAGATCAAAGTTAAATCTTTTTTGCTATTATTCGCAGAAAAAGCTAAATAGTTTACCTCATCTCCATAATCATAATCTATTAATTTATCTTTATATTCCTGTACAGCAGAGTATAAAAGCTTTTTTTGTATTATATCCTGACATATACTTTTAAATGAAGATAAACTTATATCATATATTTTATCTACCTTTTTTATACTGATATTTCCTATTGTGGCATTATTTTCATTGATACTGCATTCTAATAATATTTTTTCTATATCTACAGTTCTTTCTATTTCTATTAAATCTAATATATTATCAAGATTGTAGAAAGAATCTTCCCATAATTGTACAGTATTTTCCCAAATTTCTATGTATTGACTGTCTACATATTTTTCATAATTTTCTTTTACATATTTTTCTTTATTATTTAAAGTTATATCTTCTCTTAATTTTTTTAACTGAACTGTAGCCTTTGAAATTTCATTTAAATAATTAAGTATATTATCCAAATCATATATGCTAAATTCAGGATCATTAAATAAATTCATATGCTCAAAGTAACTTATAGCACTATTAATATCTTTGATAAAGTAATTATAAAAAGCAAAGTCCAAAATAATAGAAATTTCTCCTTTTTTTATTTCATTAATTTTATATTTTTTGGATAATTGATTATATAAATCCATAAATGCATTATTATCTTCAGATTTATATAATATGTATAAATATATTCTGTTTATATAAAAATTATATTGAGGATTATTTTTAAGAGATTTTAAAGATAAAATAGATTCTGTAAATACTTTTGCACTATTAATTTCATCAGTTATAATATATAAAGATATCAATATCTTTTCTACTAAAATCAATTCATCATAATCTTCTTCAATATTAGTTATATTTCTGCTTAATCTTTTATGTAGTTCTTCAAGCATATTAATAACTTTTCTATATTCTTTATTGATGAAGTATGATATAGCAGCTATTTTTAATTCTTCTATTTCAAAATCGATTTTATTATTTAAAACTCTATTGAAATACTCACAAGCCAATTTATAAGCACCTTCCTTTCCCAATATAGTTGCCGCTTTTACAGAATAATAATTATTAGATGCATCAAGCTGTGCTATTTTTAAAGTGTATTTTAAACTTTCTTCTCTATTTTCTAGCTTCTCATATAATTCTTCAAGTTTTTTATATATGCTGAATTCTTCGCCTTCAAAATATTTCAAGTTAAAAAGCTTTTCATAATTTACTAAAGCCTTTTCTAACATATTATACTGTTCTTCTATTACAGCCAATTCATATATAGAATTATAATCCTTAGGATTTAATGCTATTTTTTTCTCAAGCTCATCTATTTTCTTTTTTATATTTTTAGGTTTATATTTTTCATTTGTATTTGTTATAGTCTTTAGAAACAGCATAATTCCAATTACTATTATTATAGATATTGGAACCATAATTATATGGATATAAGAATCAAGCATATATTACTTCCTATTTAACTAAATTATTTTTTAAAAATGAGTTAAATTGGCTTCTAGAATAAACTGTAATTTTTTCATTGTGATTTGCATAGCTTTTAGCACTATTAGACAATCTCACAGGCAAAATTAATATTCCATTTTTAGCCCCAGACTCATTTACCATAAGTAGAAAATCTCTAATTATAAGTTCTCCAACTTCAGTATTTTTCCATCTCTTTATTGATATTAATGTTAATTCTTTTCTGCTCTTACCAGTAGGGTAGGCTAAGTAATTAATATCATCACCATATTCATAATTTATAATATTATCAGAATATTCCTGCAATATAGAGTATGACAACTTATTTTGAATAATATTCTGACATAACTTTTTAAAATTATTCTTACTTAATGAATATATAATATCTATATCAGTTATTCTTTTTTGCTGATTATCATCAGACAATTTCTGTTCGGTATTATATTCATCTAATAGTTTATCAATATTCATAGTATTTTCTACAGCAACCAAAGAATTAATATAATCAAAATTAGTAAAATTATCTTCCCATAAATTTAATACATTTTCCCATATAGCTATTAATTCGCTTTCTACATATTTGTCATATCTTTCATTAGCATATTTTTCATCATTTAATTTCATAGCATTTCTTAATTTAGTTAATTGAGTAAATGCTTTATTAATTTCATTAAGATACATTAACACCTGATCCAAAGAATAAACACTGTATTCAAGCATATGAAAAGAGTTTAATTTTGAAAAATATCTTATAGAAGCATTTATATCTTTTAAGAAGTAAGAATAAAAGGCAAAATCGAATAATATACTAGCATATTTCTTACCAGCATTATCCAATTCATATAATTCTATTATATTTTTATACGAATCTATAAATCTATCATTGTCAGAAAGCTTATACAAAGTATACATATACATTCTATTAATATATAATCTATGTTCTTCAGTTATAGTGTTATTAGATAATATCTTCTGAATAAATGTGATTGCTATATTAAGTTCATCAGCGGATATATACATAGATATTAATAACATTTCTAAATTAGATATTTCTGATTTATCTACATTATTTTCATTTACTATTTTTTTGTATAATTTTTCTAAAAATATTATAGATTTTTTATAATCTTTTATCATAAAGAAAGATAAAGCAGCTACTTTAGCCTCTTCTATATCTACCTCTTTTTTTGATACTATTGCTTTATTGAAATATTCGCATGCTAATTTATATTTACCCTCTTTTCCCAAAATAGTACCTAATTTTATAGCATAATATATATTATTAGGTTCAATTTTTGCAATTTGAAGTGAGTATTTAAAACTTTTTTCTTTATTTTCTAATTGAGAATAACCTATTTCTAATTTTTTGTATATTTCAACTTCATTAATACCATTATCTTTAAAATATCTGTTTTCTATAAGTTTTTCATATTTTTGTAATGCTTCAGATAAGTCTCCGTATTCTTCTTCGAGCATTGCTAATTTATATAATGAATCAAAATCATTTTCATTTTCTGCTATTTTCTTTGTTAATTCAGCCATTAATTTTTTAGTATTTTTTGTAGGCTTATTACTATTTTTTGAAAATATGTTTTTGATCATTATAATTGTTGCTATCAATATAATTATAAATACTGAAGCTATTATAATATATAAAGTTGTATCATTCATTATCTTATCCTAATATTTTTTCATATTATATACAAAAAATTAAAAAGTTTAAATATATTTTTTTCATTTTTATTGTGCAAATTAATATATACTTGACTTTAATACATAATGATATATATTTTTTAAAATTCATTAAAATGTTTAGGAGAAATAAAACAAATGAGAAAAATAATTTCTTTTTTTCTAGTATTATTACCTATGATGTTTTTTATTTTTTCTTGTTCTGGTAATGAAAAGTCAGAAAATTCAATAACAGTAATGGTTCCCGATTGGGCAGTACCTTCTGATGAGATGCTCAATGCTTTTACAGCAGATACAGGCATTACAGTTAATATGAATGTTATAGCTTGGGAAAATATTAGAGATAAAATATCTATAGCTGCTGCAGGAGGAACAGCTGCTGCAGATGTTGTAGAAGTAGATTGGTCTTGGGTAGGGGAGTTCAACAGTGCTGATTGGCTTGAACCTATAGAATTGAGTCAGGAAGAAATAGATGCTATGCCTTCTATAAAGCCTTTTATAATAGAAGGAAATGTTTTAGCTCTTCCTTATGCTAATGATTTTCGTTTAGCATACTATAATAAAAAACATTTTGATGCTGCAGGAATTAAAGAAGCTCCAAAATCTTGGGATGAAGTTTATGCAGCTTTAAAAACTATAAAAGATTCTGGAATAACTAAATACCCTTTTTCTATGCCTTTAAATGCTGATGAGTCATGTACTACTTCATTAATATGGATGGCTTATTCAAAATATGGAGTAGTATTCAATGAAGACAGTACTTTGAATAAAGATGCTGTATTGGGAGCTTTACAATTTATTAATCAAATGATAAATGTAGATAATTTGATTGATCCAGCATGTAAAACTTCCACTGGTATGGACGCTTATAGAAGAATTAATTCTGCTGAAGCTAGTTTTATAGTAGGACCTACTTCATTTGTAAGTAGAGTTCAGGATCCTAATGAATCTCAGGTTGTAGGAGAGGTTGTACCTATACTTCTTCCAGGTGCTAATGGTCCTTCTCCAAAAACTTTTGCCCTTCCTGAAGGCGTAGGAGTAATAAAACTTTCAAAAAATAAAGAGTCAGCAATGAAATTTGTAAAATGGTTTAATTCTGCAGAGATACAAAAACAGTTAAACTATGTACAAAATACTATGCCTACAAGAATAGCAGTTATGGAAGATTTAATTAATGAGGGTAAACTTAAAAATACGGGTGCTTTGCTTGAAGAATCTGCTTTGATAGATAGCCCATTCCCTAATGGAATACCTAGCTATTATTCAGAAATGACAACAGCCATATTTAATGCAGTTAATGAAATGGTTCTTGGAGTAAAAACTCCTGAAGAGGCATTCAATACAATGGATACAAAAATAAAGCAGTTAGTAGCTGCAAAATAATTTATTAAATAAAAATATTGGGGCATTGCTTTTATGCAATGTCCTTTTTTATAAATTATAATATTTTATTAATTATTTTATTAATTGCAATAAATAGGCATTAATTATAGAATATAACTATTGTTTAATAGGTTTTGCATTTAGTATTAAGATGAAAAAAAATAAAATGTTACCATATATATTGATATTTCCAGCATTTATTATTATGACTGTTTTAGTGATATATCCTATAACGGTTACATTCTTTTATAGTTTAAGAAAGATGAAATTAACTTCACCAAAAGATACTGCTTTTATAGGATTTGATAATTATATATCTATTTTGAAATCTATTGATTTTTGGTATTCTTTGCAAAATAGCATAATGGTAATGATAGCTGTAGTTATTTTATGTGTATTATTCGGGCTTTTTTTTGCCAGCATTTTAAATTTTGAAAGCAAACTTAAAAGTATTTTAATGGCAATATCTGTTATACCTTGGGCATTGCCTCCAGTAGTGAATGGCATACTTTGGAAATGGATATTCTATCCTGGATTTGGTTTTTTAAATAAGATTTTATATAATTTGAATATTATAGAAGATCCTATACAATATTTATCAAATAGATATTCTTTAATTTTTATTATTAGTATAGTGATAGCATGGCGTAATATACCATTTTGTTCTATAATATTTCTTTCAGCTATGAGGGCTATACCAGAATCTGTTTATGATACTGCAAGTATTGATGGAGCAAATAGATTTCAGATATTTATTAGAATAACATTACCTCTTTTAATGCCTGCTTTGGGTATTATTCTTACATTTACATCAATATCTGCTATAAATGTATTTGATGAGGTTGTGTCTATTTCTGGGTATGGAAATTTGGGTAAAACTATATTACTTGAAGATTATATGATAACTTTTTCTTTTTTAGATTTTGGATTGGGAAGTGCTTTGACATATTTGATTATGATTGCATCTGGTATTTTGGGGATACTTTATATTCGATCTATGTCTAAAAAAATTGATTATATATAATTTTTTTATTGTAAAACTATTATATTTTTATATATTAAATAAAAATTGATTATTAAAATACTGCGGATAATTGCTATGTTAAAAAATAATGATAAGAATAGAAAAAAAAGAAGTATTAAGCTTTTAAAAGAAATAGGTATAGATAATTGTGTTAATCTTCCAGAAATAGATACTAGCAATATTAATATTCGTTCAAAAGAGGAGATATCAAAAAGATCAATAAATTGTTTATTCAGTATACAGGCTTCTTTGGAAAATGGAAATTATTATCAATTTTATATTAATAAATTGCATAGATATGGTGTAGATGAAAGTTTTCTGATGGAATATGAAAAGGAAGTTTTTAACGGCTCTATTAGTAATGATAAATTAAAACTTATAGCTTGTAAATATGGGGCTTATTGGGTATTAGATTTTTTTACAGAATTAAGACCTCCTAAAGAAGTTTATAATTTTGATAGGGCTATCGATTTCATTTTTTATTGCGATAATTTTAATGATTTTATTAATAAGGTGAAACTTGTTGATTTAGAAACTATTATAGATGAATTTGATTTCACTTACAGGCTTTACAATGAATATATAAATGCTAAACCTGATGATGAAATTTGCAATTCTATTTTGAAGGATATAGCCTTAGAAAGGTACATGGCTTAAAAATGGATATTATATACCGATGCCGATTGGTATATAATAGAATAATATTGATTTATGAAAAAGATTAAAAAAAGTAAAAGAATAAACTGTTTATATTATTTATCTGTTATATTTTTTGTAATTATAATTTTAGGTCCTATAGTTTGGGCTATAATTGTGAGTTTTACTCCAGAGTATGAAATGTTTAAAAACACTTCAAATTTTATTTCAAAAAATCCAACTATTGATAATTATGTGAAACTTTTTACCGCATCAGACAGACAATCTAAAATGTTTTTTGTAGGTATATTAAATTCCATAAAAACGGCTTTTATAACTATATTTTTATGCTTGCCTTGTTCTATAATATGTGCCTATGCCATATCAAAGTTAAAATTCAAAGGCAGAAATGTAGTAAAAACTTTAATATTGATATCCATGGCAATACCAGCATTCACAACTATAATACCTCTTTATAGAATGTTTTCATTGTTTTCATTGCTTGATAATTTATTTTCATTATCATTGATATATGTTACTTCTTTTTTGCCTATCAATACATGGATGATATCCAATTATTTTGACACTATACCTATTGAAATAGAGGAAGCTGCCTATATAGATGGCTGTAATGAAATAGAAGTTTTATTTAAAATAATTATTCCTATATCAACCCCTGTAATTTTATCTTCTTTTTTGATTGTGTTTTTAATGTCTTGGGGACAGTTTCAAATACCTCTCATACTTGCAAGTTCCTCTGCTACGAAACCTATATCAATAGTAGCTTCAGAATTCGTATCAAAAGACAGTATACAATATGGTATAACAACTGCTGCTGGACTTCTAGCTATATTTCCACCTGCATTATTTGCTGTAATATTTAGAAAATTTTTGGTTAGAGGAATGACAGGAGGTTTTGGAAAGTAATTATATTTATGAGTTCGCTTGACAATAGGAATTATTTGTATTATAATATTAGTATAATAAATCTTCGGGGCTAGGTGAAATTCCATACCGGCGGTAAAGTCCGCGAGCCTTTTTGATATTCCAAATTCAAAAATGGCAGATTTGGTGTAATTCCAAAACCGACAGTTAAAGTCTGGATGGTAGAAGATAAATTAATGTAAACTACTGCATAAAAAAGAATGGCTCTAATTGTTATTTTTAACATTTAGAGTTTTTTTGTTTACAGTCTTAAAAATCTTTCTAAATAAAACCCAAAGATAAGTTATAAAAAATTATTTTTAAAGAGTATAAATATTATGCATAATATGCATGAAAAGTATATGAAAATAGCTATAGAGGAAGCAAAGAAAGGAGAAGGTTTTACTAGTCCTAATCCTCTGGTAGGTGCTGTTATAGTTAAAGATGATAAAATTATTGGTATTGGTTATCATCAAAAATACGGAGAAAATCATGCTGAAATTAATGCCTTTTTAGATGCTGAAAAAATAGGAGAAAGTGCTGAAAACGCTGATATATATGTAACTTTAGAGCCTTGTTCACATTATGGCAAAACTCCTCCTTGTGCTGATGCTATTATAAATAAAAAAATAAAAAGGGTTATTATAGGATGTGTGGATTCTAATCCTAAAGTTGCAGGCGGTGGAATAAAAAAATTAAAAGATGCTGGAATCGAAGTTATAGTCAATGTGCTTGAAGAAGAATGCAGAAAATTAAATGAGGTTTTCTTCTATTATATAGAGCATAAAAGACCTTTTATAATTATGAAATATGCTATGACTATGGATGGTAAAATTGCAGTAGTGAGCGGAAAATCAAAATGGATAACTAATGAAAAATCAAGAGAACATTCTCATAGGTTTAGAAATAAATATTCTGCTATAATGGTTGGAATAAATACTGTAATAAAAGATGATCCTACACTTAATTGCAGACTTCCAAATACTAGAAATCCTTTAAGAATAATTTTAGACAGCAATTTGAAAATAGATTTAGAATCTAATATTTGTAAAACTGCAAATGATATAAAAACTTTTATAGTAACTTTAAGTGATGATGATAAAAAAAGAAAAGAGCTTGAAAATTTGGGTATAGAGATAATAAAAACAGAAAATGATAATGGAAAAGTAAGTTTAAAAGATTTGATGAGAATATTAGGCGAGGAAAAAAATATAGACAGTGTGTATGTTGAAGGCGGTGCTAATTTGCATGCAAGTCTGCTTAAAGAGAAATTGGCAAATAAGGCATTGATTTATATAGCACCTAAAATATTCGGAGGTGAAAATGCAAAAACTCCAATAGGAGGAGAGGGCATAAAAGAACCTGATAATGCTGTTAAACTTGTGGAAGGCAGCATAACAAAAATAGAAGATGATTTATTTTTGGAGTATTATTTAAAATATTAATGTTATAAGAATATAGTCTTTTTGCTTCTTGTCGCATCAATAAAAGAAGCTGGGAATTGAGAGTTATTTCACACAATAAAAATAGATAAGGAAAATTATTTAATAATGTT
Organism: Brachyspira sp.; assembly: GCF_029258575.1. Taxonomy (GTDB): domain Bacteria; phylum Spirochaetota; class Brachyspiria; order Brachyspirales; family Brachyspiraceae; genus Brachyspira. The sequence goes on from NZ_JARHYI010000096.1 coordinate 24,383, forward strand.
TACTGGTATAGTTGAAGAGATAGGAACTGTTAAATCTGTACAAAGCAAAGTCATCATAATAGAGGCAAATAAAATATTTGATGATTTGCATTTGGGTGACAGTGTTGCTGTTAATGGTACTTGCTTAACAGTATCTAGTTTTAATAATAAAATATTTAATGCTGATATTACTCAGGAAACTTTGAATCGTACTAATTTGGGAAGTTTAAAAAACGGAAGCAAAGTTAATCTTGAAAGAGCTATGAGCCTTCAGGGAAGATTTGGCGGACATATAGTAAGTGGGCATATTGACGGAGTTGGAACTATAAAGTCTATGAAGAAAGATGATAATGCTATTATACTTACTGTAGAAGTTGCTAAATCTTTAATGAAGTATATAGTTGAGAAAGGTTCTATTACTGTTGATGGTATAAGTTTAACTGTGGCTAGTTTAACTGATAATACTTTTTCTATAGCGGTTATTCCTCATACATTAAAGGAAACTGTTCTTTATTATAAGAAAGAGGGTGATAGGGTTAATATAGAAAATGATATTATAGGGAAATATGTTGAGAGATTATTAACATTTAGAGATGATGATAGCAAGAGTAATAATCATGAAAATAACAAATCCGATATTACTATGGAGTTTTTACTCAAAAATGGATTTTAATAATTTTGACACTTTTTACAGTTTTTTACAGTTAGGAAAAATCTGAATAAAAAATAAAAATGGAGCATTAAAAATGGAAAATGTTTACAGTACTATTGAAGAAGCTTTGGAGGATTTGAGAAACGGTAAAATTATAGTCGTTTCAGATGATGAAGATAGAGAAAATGAAGGCGATTTGATTTGTGCGGCAGAATTTGCTACTACAGAAAATATTAACTTTATGGCTACTTATGCTAAAGGTTTAATATGCATGCCTATGAGCAAGAAAATTACAAATAAACTTAATTTAAATCAAATGGTTTCAAAAAATACTGATAATCATGAAACAGCTTTTACAGTATCTATTGATCATGTTGAAACTACTACAGGAATATCAGCAGTTGAAAGATCAATCACAGCTTTAAAAGTTATTGATGAGAATGCTAAGCCAGAAGATTTCAGACGCCCTGGTCATATGTTTCCATTACTTGCAAAAGATGGCGGTGTATTAGTAAGAATGGGACATACTGAGGCTACTGTTGATTTGATGAGATTATCAGGGCTTAAAGAATGTGGTTTATGCTGCGAGATTATGAGAGATGATGGCGACATGATGAGAAGAGATGATTTGATTGATTTCGCTAAAAAACATAATCTTAAAATGATAACTGTTTCAGATTTGATTGATTATAGAAAGAAGAATGAAGATTTAATGGAGCTTTATGCTAAAGCTAAAATGCCTACTAAATACGGAGAATTTGAAATACTTACTTATGTGAATAAAGTAACTAAACAGCATCATTTAGTTTTGACTATTGGGGATATTTCAAGTGGAGAGGATATACTTTGCAGAGTACATTCTGAATGTTTAACAGGCGATGCTTTAGGTTCTAAAAGATGCGACTGCGGAGAACAGTATGATTATGCTATGAAAAAAATAGCTGAAGAAGGAAGGGGCATAATGGTTTATATGCGTCAAGAAGGAAGAGGAATAGGACTTGTTAATAAATTGAGAGCTTATGAACTTCAGGACAGCGGACTTGATACAGTAGATGCCAATATAGCTTTAGGTTTTAAAGATGATATGCGTGAATATTATGAAGCTTATCAAATGCTTAAAAATTTGGGAGTTAAGAGCCTAAAAATCATGACTAATAACCCAGATAAAATAAAGTATTTGAATAATTATGGATTAGAGATAAAAGACAGAGTACCTATACAGATAGAGGCTTCAGAGTATGATGCATTTTATTTGAAAACTAAAAAAGAGCGTATGGGGCATATTTTAGATTAAATTTAAAAATAAAAAAATATAAATAAGGGATTAACACAATTATGAAAACTTTTGAAGGAAAACTCGTTAGTGAAAAGCCGATAAAAATTGGTATAGTATGTGCTAGATTCAATGAATTTATTGTTTCTAAACTTTTGGGCGGTGCTTTGGATGCTTTATCTCGTCATAATATTAAAGATGATGATATTAGTATAGCTTGGGTGCCTGGTGCTTTTGAAATACCTCTAATAGCATCTAAAATGGCTAAATCAAAAAAGTATGATGCTGTTATTTGTTTGGGTGCTGTTATAAGAGGTTCTACTACTCATTATGATTATGTTTGTTCTGAAGTATCTAAAGGTATTGCTAATGTTTCGCTCAATTCTGATATACCTGTAATGTTCGGAGTGCTTACTACCGAAAACATTGAACAGGCTATAGAAAGAGCTGGAACTAAAGCTGGAAACAAAGGTTTTGATTCTGCTATGGCTGCTATTGAGATGGTTAATTTAATCAGAGAGATAGAAAAATAAGAATATACTAAAAATATTTTATTATTTAAACAAGGGCTTAAATTATTTTGAAGTCCTTGTTTTTTATTAGTGATGCATATTATTTATTATATAAAGTTTGCTATATAATTTAACATTTCTAATTATATTAAATAATTTTAATGAATTTTTAAACACCATAGAACACATTGAAAAAATGATTATAAGTATTAAAATTAATATTGCCAAAATAGAAAAAACAATTGAACTTAATGTCATGAATAACAAATAAATTGAAACTATTTCATATATTAATGGATCTTCTTCTCTTTTATCTATATTTTTGAATAATCCAATTTTTTCTGCAACAGATACATTTATTATATGATCATATATAGAAAAATGATATGAATCTTTTATAAGAAGATTTATATATTTCACATATTTTTTTTGATTATTTTTAATAAAATTTATTTTTTGTATAATTAAATATCTTCTACATAGAGATTTTAATAAATTTTTCCAAGCTATAGAAAACATAATAAATAATGATATCGATATAATTATGTATATAAAAGTTTCTATCATAAAAAATATTTCCTTTTTAATCTCTATTTTTAAATAGATTACCTATATCTACAAATGTAAATAAAACAAATAATACATTAATTAAAAATGATACTTTAAATGCATTATTCTTAAATATATTAGATATAGTATCAGATATTATTTTTACTATTTCCTTTTCTCCAGATTTAACCATTAACCAAAAAGTAAAACCCATAAATATAAAAAACATTAAAAATATTAAAACTATGGATCTATATTTAATTTTACAGATGTTAGTTTTATATTCGTAATATCTTGTTTTATCTACATTATTTTTTTCATCACTATTATCATTCATAATTTTTACACCTTTAATGTTTCATAAAATAGTATAAAAAATAATATAATAAAAGTCAAATGCATTAATATAGTTAGTTAAGATATTATAACATAAAAATATATTGAATATAGAATAATGGCTTAAATTATTTTGAAGTCCTTGTTTTTTATTACCTTTACTTATTATATTTGTTTTATTTAAAAAATCAAATATAACCTTTTATTATTGGAGAATGATGATGGAATTAAAAGGATCTAAAACTGAAATTAATTTGAGAAATGCTTTTATAGGTGAGTCTATGGCTAGATGCAGGTATATGTATTATGCCGAAAAAGCACGCGAAGAAGGAAGAGAAGATATTGCTGCTATATATGAAAAATTCGCTAGAAATGAACAAGAGCATGCTAAAATATGGTTTGAAAATTTCCATGGTATACCAAGCACTGAAGAAAATTTAAAAGAATCAATTATTAATGAAAGTTATGAATCTATTGATATGTATTTATCATATGCAAAAACTGCCCAAGAAGAAGGTTTTGATGATTTGGCTATGGCTTTTATGAATGTGGCTAGAATAGAAGACGGACATAAAAAACAGTTTCAGAGTTTTTTAAATGATAATAGTGATATTGATATAAAAAATTGGCAATGTGAAATATGTGGATATGTAGATGAAGATAATAAAAAGCCTATTACTTGTCCTGTATGCAAACATAAAAAATAAATATTGATAATTTTTTAATATTCTATTGTAATAGCTTAATGCTTTTACAGTAGAATATTTTATTAATCTCCAAATATAGCATTAACTAAATTTACATCATCATCATAATTTTCTTCATTTATAATTTCTTCTATACCAAAAAATATTAAACTTGATAAAGCATCAGGAAAATCTAAATAACTAAACACATCTCCTTTAATATTACTTTCAGAAAGTGAGTCATCAAAATTGAGAAGCTGACGAAGAGCTATATATCCCCGTCCTTTATTTGTTTTTATCCATTTATCAGTATTTGATCCTTCAGGTATTTTCTGCCAGCTTTTTGGAAAATAAACTTTATCATATATTAAATAACTCGCATTCACTATTCTCTCTGCTTTATTTTTATGAACATAGAAAGGACTTACATCGAAATGCTTTTCTAATCTTTTTACTAATTCCTTTTGGGCAAAATTACTTTCGCATAATACTCTTTTTATATTTTTATTTGTAAGGAAATTTATTATACTTTCATCAGTTGTGGAATTTGAATCATTTCTAATAAGTCCTGAATCTATTAAATAAATATTTACTCCTATTTGTGTATATACAATAGCTGAAGTAAAACAATTATATTCTCCGAATGCAGGATCTACTATAGCTTTATGTTCTGATGATATTATTTTTTCTATATTTTCTTTTGAATCATCATCATAGAATTTTAATTTTGAACAGAAGAAAATTTTTCCTTGTTTATTTTTTATTTTACCAAGCCAAATATGATCATACATATTAGGCATAAGTTTTAATGTTGAAAGTCTTGATTTATTTAATATATCACTGAAATAATAATTGCCATCATAATTTATCAATGTTATTAATACATTATCATCTTCATATTCATGATAAGGATATTTATTACTTTTTTTATCAGTGTAGAATTTATTTTCTAATTGAAATTGAGAAATGGTTTTATAAATAAAGTCAGTTTCAAATCTAGGATTGAATGCTATCCATATTTCACTTTTTTCGGCTCTTATTGAAGGCTCTAATATTTCATAGCTTTTTTGAGTTAAACTTTCTGCCTCTTCTATAAAACATATTTTTACATTATATATAGATTTAATATATTCTACAGAACATTCTCTAATACCTAAAAATATAAATTTGCATTTTGTAATATTATTAATAATTTCATTTCTTTTTATAGTGAAAAACTTTTGTAAATGAAGTTCTTTTATGATATTTATAAGAAGAGGGTAGGTTGAGTAGCTAATTGATTTTTGAATCTCTCTTGAACATAATATAACTTCGTTAATTTCAAAACTTTTAGCTACTAATATTCTTGCTATGGATTCACTTTTTCCTCCTCCTCTACCACCGAATGCTATTTTTAATCTTTTTTCTATATTTGCCCATTTTTCAAAAGGTTTTAAAATGCTAAAATTGATATTCATAATATTTTCTCATAATTTTATTTTTGATAGCAGTATAAATATTATTGCTATATAAAATAATCAAAAATTATAAGCGATTATAATATAAAATTTACTTTGGTTTGAAGTATTTAAAAAACTTATACTTCAATGCATTTTTTATAATCTTTAGCATACTAGTACGGAGATTTTGAATATGATTAGAAATATATTGAGAAATCTTTTATAAATGCTCTTAAGTATATGTACTATAAGTAATATTTGATGATTAATAATGCTGATTTTAAAAAAAGAATTATTTACAGATGAAAATAAAAAATTAAAAACTGCAGTAATGGATTTTTCAAAAGATATAAAAAATGTATAAGAAATTCAAAATAAATAATTGAGCATTAAATACAATTATTAATAGTATAATAGGAGCTTATGGTGAAGAACTGTTGTTTAAGCTATTATATAGGTTTTCAGTTTGTATTCAGATTCGGACTAAGGCTTTTTAATTAAAGATTAATAATATAATAACCTCATGCTTTTTTAGTATGGGGTTTTAATTATCGAATCCAACTCTAATATTCATTTTATTTTCATCTTTTATTGTTGCTAAGCAATAAACTCGCTAATAATTAGCTGACAACTAAAGTTATCAGCTGCTCGTTTATTGCTTTAATTATCGAATCCAACTCTGATATTTATTTTATTTTCATCTTCTTGAAGTCTTTTTTTGAGTTCTTCTTTCTCTAATTTTTTATTATTCCGATTTTTTAGAATTTCAAAAAATACTATAATAGCTCTTTCACTTGGAGTATTATATTTATGAATGATTTTTTTGCTTTTTGATTCTTTGCCATCTTTATCCGTTTTTATTTCTCTTATGATCTCTTTACTGTAATAGCCTAATGCTTTTTTTATTAATGCATTTTCTATTTTTATTTTTGTATCTAAAAAATATTCATCTCTTGCTTTTCTTATTTTTTTTACTAAACTCTTTTTATATTTACGGCTTGATTTATTAATATATTCTTTTAAATCATCATAATTTATATTTAGTTTTTTGCTTGTTTCTTCAAATGTAAGATTCTCTTTTTTTATAAGTTCGTATATTTGATTTTCTATTTTCTTATTATATTTATTCATAATTCCTCTGTAATTTTTAAAATTTATAATATAAAATAATCAAAAAATATAAGAGAATATAATTGAATTATGAAAGAAGTAAGAATATATTTAAATGGTAAAATCAAAAAAATATCTTACCCAAGTGAAGAAGATATAAAAAATAAAAATCTATATTTAATACAAAAAACTAGAAGTAATAAAAAGAAAGAAAAACCATTTACTATATCAAAGTTAAATTATGAAAATAAAGAGTTTAGTAAAATAGAAGAAAAATACATTACAGAAATTAAACTTGAAAGTAACAATATTTATCTTTTTGAAATAGGTTTATTTATAGATATATACAATAATATTTTTAAAAATTTAGAAAATAAAGATTTAGAATATATAGAATTAGCAGAACTAATAAATGATAATGAAAAAGTTCTTCATAATAAAAATTCCATTAAGGAAGAAGTGAGAAAATATAGAGAGTATCATAAAAAAAACTTCTTGAAGGCTATGAACTTTTTAAAACAATACATTATAAATTAGAAATGCTTATCATAGCAGACAATATAAATTACTATTATGAGAATAAATTAAAATTTGAAGATATAAAAACTATATTGTATGGTACGGATGATGAAGCAAAAATAAATTTGGATTATATAAAAGATATTGAAATAAGTAAAAAAGCAAATAAACAATTAGAAAAAATTAAAAAAGCATTAAAATTAAATACTGATTTACTGCCGCCAATAACAAAAAAAGAAATTCACACTATAATAAAAATTATGTTTAAGAAAAAGTGAGAAAAAAATTTGATAATTACTTTAATATTTAATTATATAGAATTAGCTCAAAAATTTTTTTCTTTAGTAGAATAAAATTCAAAAAAAAATTCACTTTTTGATTAGGAACATCTATGCCCCAATAAGGAGAAATTTATAATTATGCCTATAATTAATTTATAAATAATTACCTATGGGTAAGTATTTAATTTTTGTTTGTGTGATTTTTTAATAGAAGTTAATATTAAAAATTACTTTATTTATAGGAATATTATAAATGTTAAACAATAACAGTATAGAATATTTTATAAAAAATAAAAGATATATACTTGAAAGCAAAAAACACAAAAACAAAAATGAATTAATAGTTATAGGCGATTTTTTTCAGATTTTAAAAGATGAAAATATAGAGAATGTAACATTAAAAAATTTAAGAGAATGGGATAATAAAAATGTACTTCCAGCTTATAGAATTACTCATGGTCCTATAAGGGAAAAGGTAAGATATTACAGTAAAGAGCATATTGATATTGTAAAGGAAATACTTCGTTTGAAAGGATTAGGATTTGAAATACCTGATATTAAGAAAGTTATATTTGATAATATACCAGAATGTTTAATATTTTTGAGTAGAGATATTATAAAGAAAGAGGATTTTAAAAATATGAGTGGTATAATAAAAAATATCAATAAAGAAGAAACAGATTTAATAATAACTGTAATAAGAAATTGTAAGAAAGATTTTTGTGATAATTCTAATATAGATAATTTAAATGATGAATATATAAAAGATATTATAAGTCAGTATAAAAATGCTAATTTAGTAAATAAGGAAGATACATATATTATAGGTTTTATACTTGTTTTGATTAGTTCATTTAACTGCTATGATGAAAATAATAATACTTTTAACAGACTTAAATTTTCAAATTATATTGATGATATAGTAGGCAAGTATTAAAGTTATAATTTTTTAATACTTTTATATAAAAGAATTTAATTTAAGGAGTACAAATATACATAGGCTGGCAGAAAAATCCTCAAAACCCAGCAAATAAAAAGAATAATAATGATAAAAAATAATTTTAAGGAGGAAAATTATGGCTGGTAAAATTAAACATCCTAACAATGAAGCTGACATGCAAAACCCTAATAAAGGAAATAACGGAAATAATATATGATATGACCAGAATCAGGGTAATAGAGGTAAGCAGCTAAATCCTAATCAGAATAAAGGTAAATAATTTGATTATATAACTTTAATACTAGTCTTATTTAATTAATTATTATAATTTTTATTAGTAATAATTAAAAAAGTTAATATTGTCCCTAGGGGCAATATTAACTATAATTAATTTATTCATTGTCTAATCATTAAAAAAGTTTATTATAAATTAATATTTTATTATTAATTATTAATTAAGGAGTTATAAATGAAAAAAATTATTAGTATTGCAGCAATGTCTATATTTACATTATTAATGATAGGCTGTTCAACTATAGCAACAGCAGATAATATTCCTCAAAGTCTTCAGCTTAGCGGAAACGATATTACTGTGGGAGAGGTTTTAACTGCCGAGCTTCCTTATGATTCTAAAGATAATACCTTAAAAGAACAGCTTATAGCAGAAGCATTGAAAGGTACTAATTATGATTTTTTGATTATGCCTAGATACGAAATTACAAAATCAGGATTATCCAAAAAAATGAAAATAAGAGGCAGAGGTGCTAGAGTAAAATAAAAAAGTTATTAATTACCCTAGGGTAAATATTAACTATTAATCTATTAAACATTGTATGAATATATAAAAAATCTATACTCTATTATATAAAAAATTTATTTTATGAGAAATAAAATGAAAAAATTAATCACAACTATTTTAGCTTTAACTTTATTGTCTGCTTTCAGTATGTCATGCAGTAAAGGATTCAGTTTTTATGATTTGGGCGGCACTTGGAAAAGCAACAGCGGAAGCGAAATGTTTACAATAGACACTTCAGCTAAAACTATAACAAAAAATAATCAGACATATAGTGTTGATGCAGTAAGTGATGGAAAAGCTCAATTATTACATATAATGTTATTAAAAAATGGATCTAATGCTGGAGGTATAACATTCACAAGCAAAACAGATGCTAAGGGTACAGGTGATTTTGATGGAGCTTGGACAAAACAATAATAAATATTGAAATTAATTTAAAATATTAGCTGTTTAGTAATTATTTATTAAACAGCTTTTTTTAATGTATTATTATATAATACAAAATAATTGGCTTTATTCTATATTTTATTTTCTTTGATGTTTTATGTTAATATATTAGCGATATATTTTTTATTTTTGTATAATTTTATTTATATATTTTTTAGACATGTAAAATTAATATTGCACGGGAGCCAGAGATATTTCCTTTAAGTATTCCTTATTTTTTTGAAGTATAACATAGGAGTATCATAATTTAAAGCGGAATGTATTCTTTTATGATTCCAAAAATTATTATATTTTATTA